>NZ_JBHWLC010000002.1:0-230100 GCF_042730635.1 Streptomyces sp. NPDC059917 | reverse complement strand
CAAGCTCCGCGCCCTGCGCGCCCTGGGCGTCGACCAGTTCGCCCTCTACGCCATGCACGACGCCCGCGAGACCGTGATCGACGCGTACGGCACACACATCATCCCGGCCCTCGGCTGACCCTCGCGAGTGATGCGGGGCCGGCCAGGAGGTCGGCCCCGCAGGCTGCGATTTCCTGGCGTGCGCAGGTCAGGGATCTCCCTTCGCCAGGTATAGGGCTAGGGAATATTCGGTGCCGCGGCTTCAAATGACGGCCGGCCGGCAGAAGTTAAGGACAGCTCGATCAGGCGCGGTACCAATCCGCTGGCGGGAAGACCGCGATGGCCGACGCGATCCGCCTGCGCTTGCAGATCGCCGCGCCAGGCTTCTGCGATATCACGTGATGACTTCCATGCGGATGGCGGCTGCTGCGGCGAGCGCCGCCCGGCATGAGGGGCCATGTCGGACTCTTGCGGGATATGGGTACGAGTTGATTCTTGCCAACCGCTCATTCTTCAACCTGGCTGTCTAGTAAGGGAGTTAGGGTTCGATCTACGGTCTAGCGCCGTAGTCTTTGAAGGCTCGGCTTGACTCGGGGGCTGGGGAGATCCCCGTGTCAGACAGCGATGGGGGAACATGTCTGCAATCGAGGGTCGGCGGCTTCGCCATGCCGTGGCGACCGCTCTTGGTATGGCAATAGTTGTGGTCGTAGCCCCGGCATACGTGCCGATGGCGGTCGCCGCTGACGAAGCGCCGGTGAGTGAAAACGAGAAGGCGCTCAGATCGGCAGCCGCATCAGGAAAGCCGGTCGAAGTACAGGGCGAGCGGACGGAATCCACCACGACCTATGCAAATCCTGACGGGAGGTCTTTCCGGCTTGAACAGTCCGCTGTTCCTGTGCGCGTCAAAGCGAAGAACGGTAGCTGGGTGACACCCGACGCCACGCTGGAAGTCCGCGCCGACGGGACGGTGGGCCCCAAGGCGGCTGTCGCGGGAGTGAGTTTTTCAGGTGGTGGTGGCCGGTCGAGTTTGGTGACCATCGAGCACGGCGGTCGTTCCGTTTCGCTGGGATGGCAGGGGGGCGTGTTACCGAAGCCCATGCTGGATGGGGACAGCGCCCTGTACCCGGAGGTCCTGCCCGGAGTGGACCTGCGGATGACGGCCACCCTGAAGGGCTTCCGTGAGGTTCTCGTGGTGAAGACGCCTCAGGCCGCGAAGAACCCGAAGCTCCGGCGCGTCGAGTTCGATCTCAAAGCGAAGGGCATCCAGCTCAACACGAGCAAGGACGGCGGTCTGACTGCCACCGATGCCAACGGCAAGCAGGTTTTCAAGGCGCCGCCGGCGCTGATGTGGAGTTCGAAGATCGCGTCGGCTCCTGCGAAGGCGGTATCGGAAACGGCAGCCCCGAAGCCGAAGGCAGGCAAGGGCGAGGGGGGCTTCGCTCCTCTGATCAGCGAGGGAGCCACTCCGAAGGATGACCTCGCGGACGGCCCTGACGCTGGGGCCCAGACGGCGGGCATCCCCACTCAGGTTGATGCCGACGCTCTCGCAGTGATCCCGGACGCGGGGCTGCTCGCCCAGAGCGACCCGGCGGCGTTCCCTCTCTACATCGACCCCTCGGTCTCCCTCGACGACGGTACGGAGCACACCGCGCTCCGAGACGACGGCGTGAAGTTCTGGGACTGGGACAACGGGGACGACGGTTTGGGTAAGGGAATGGGCAGGTGCGCGTCCTGGAACGGCTACTACTGCGGGCCGGGCTACACCCAGCGGCTGTACTTCGAGTTCTCGCCGAGCAAGCTGGTCGGCAAAGAGATTCTCACCGCCCGCTTCCGGGTCACCGAACCATGGGCCTTCCAATGCGACCTGCGCAACGTCTGGCTGGTCCGGATGGACGGGGAGATCAGCCCCTCCACCACATGGTCGAACAAGCCCAACTACGCAGACCTCATGGGAGACCGCTGGCTATCAGCGGGCCGGGGTTCAGCCTGCGACCCCAACTCGCCTGCGGCTCCCGTGGAGTTCTCCGACAATATCCCGGACGAGCCGGACGAGAACCTCACGCCCACCGTCCGGGATTTCGCGAATGGAAGGTATAACCGGCTGGACCTGGAGCTGAGGGCCGAGGACGAGTCGGACACCGCGGCGTGGAAGCGGTTCCGTAACGATGCCGTTCTGTCCGTCGACTACATCAGCAAGCCCAACGTTCCGATCTCCGTGGGCCTGGTCACCGGCGACAGGGAGGTGTGCAGCAACGTCGAGAACGCACCGACGATCGCCACTGATCCGACACCGTCACTGACCGCGACCACCGAGACGGTTTCGGGCGGCGAGCTGGCAGCCTCGCTGCGGATCGGGATGCAGACGGAGAAAAAGGAAGCCGACGGCAGTTGGAAGCCGGTGCGTGCCGGCGCGACTGACAGCCCCTCCATCGAGCGCCCGAGTTCGGGTTATGTGGGGGACAACGTCAGGGTCACTAGTGACACACCTACGTCGCTGGCGGAAGGTGTCCTCTACCGGTACCGCGCATGGACCCGATCCTTCGCGGACGCACAGGTACGGGACAGCGCTCCCAGCGGAAACTGCTACTTCAAGATCGACACTACGGCTCCCCGCGCACCGAGGGTCAGCTTCGGTGGTCCGTACAGCGCCTGCACCAGCACCTCGTGCGTAGCCGCGGGGAAACCTGGTCAGGCAGGTCAATTCTCCTTCGCTCCCGCGTCCGGGGAAGCCTGGGGCTTGGGGTATCAGTACAAGCTGTCGACCGACGCAGACTGGACCACCACGCTGCCGGTAGCCAGCGTGACGGTCTCGATAACCCCGCCCGTTTCCGGCACCATGCGACTCTTGGTGAGGGCCAGGGACCGTCAGGGCCGTTGGGGTGCCACGACCCTTGTCGACTTCGTGGTCAAGCAAGGGTCAGGTCCTGTCGCCGCCTGGAGCTTCGACGAGAGCACGGGCAAGGCGCTCGACACCTCGACCACTGACCCCGCTCTCCAGGACAACGCGGACCTCACCGCCGGCGCACTGCGGCCGGAGAACGGCCGCCGCGGCTGGGTTCAGAGTCCGGCTCCCCACGGCGACCGTTCGCTCCAACTGGCGGGCACCAACCAGTACGCCGTCACTTCCAAGCCGGTCATAGACACCCGTTCCTCCTTCACGGTCGCAGGCTGGGTCCGCCTCGACCGCACCGACGGTAGCTTCTCCATGGTCGGTCAGGCGGGTCAGAACTTCAGCGGCGTCGCCATTACCGCCTTTCCCGGCCAGCCGTGGATGATGCAAATGGCCACTGACGACACACCTGAGGGCTACAAGACCATCAGTCGGCTCACTGGACTGAATCCGGCGCAGGCCGGGGTGTGGACCCACGTCGCCGCAACGTACAACGAATCCACAGACCTCGCCCGGCTCTACGTCAACGGACAGCTTCAGGGGCAGATGACCGTCACCAGTCCCATCAACTCCATCGGAGCCATGGGTATCGGCGCGATCAAGCACCGAGGTGCCTGGACGGACTATCTCCAGGGACGGATCGACGAGGTCAAGGTCTGGCAGGACGAACTGAGCGACCTCGCCGTCAAGCAGGATGCCGCGCTCTTCGACCCGGCGAGCGGCAAGAGCCATGTGGACCTGGCAGGAGCCTGGGACCTGTCCCAGTCCGGCGCCACCACCTTCGCCGACACCTCGGGCAGCGGCCGTGTCCTGACCACCACCGCCGGCACCCCGGTCACTGCCGGCGCGCTCGTCCTCAACGGAGCCTCCCAGGCGGCAACCGCCGCCGGACCGGTCGTCGACGACAACGGCTCCTTCACGGTGACGGCCGAGGCAAAGCTCTCCAACGCCGCCCTGATCGACAAGCCGAACGGATACCGGGCCCAGGTGATTGGCCAGCGCACCGCAACCGGTTCCTCCTGGGGCCTGTGGTTCGAGAAGACCGGCATCCGAACCGAGGCGTCCGAATTGGACCCGACCAAGATGGTGAGCACCGTCGAAGGAACCTGGCGCTTCGGCCGCCTCACGGCCGACGGCTCCGGGACTTCAGTGGCAAGCGACAGCCTGGCCGCGGTCAACACGGGCGTGCAGGTAACCGGTGTCCACAATGCCCAGGACGGCACGATCGCCCTCTACGTGGGGTCGGTCGGCCAGGCACAGCCCAAGGCCTACACCGCTGGCGTCGGCAGCGGCGAACTCGCCGTCGGCAAGGGCTTCACCAACAGTGCCTGGGGCAACTTCCTGCCCGGAGAGATCAAGGGCATGCGCCTGTGGTCCGGTGCCATGAAGGATGCCGCCCAGGTCGCGGACGAAGTCTTCGACGCTGGCAGCTGACACACGAAGGCCGATAGGCCCGACGAACGCATCGCGGACCTGACCACCACAGCGCCGCATGGCCGTGGCCGCCCCTCGGGCAGCCACGGCCGCCTACGCCCATACCTACCTTGGAGCATTCGTGTCCAGCCGCTCACCAGTCGGAGGATTCCGCCGCCCCCTGCCCTTAGCAGCGGCCGTGGCCCTGGCCCTCGCCCTGCCTGGCTCCCTCGCCCCCGCCGCGGCCGCCGCAGACCTCCCTGGCCCGCCCAAGATCGCCAAAGCGCGGGACGCCGAGGTCCGGGCGGTCAACGCTCACGGCGCCAAGGCAGCCCAGGCGCTGGTCGCCAGGAACCAGGCCGAAAACAGGGCCCAGGCAGACCGCGCCCGCACCGAGGCCAAGGCCGAATGGCCGAAGGCCACCACCCTGATCCAAGGCACCTCCGTCGGTCGCGCGCCCTCCCGGCGACTGGTTGACGTGCGCTCGACCGCGCAACCCAGGAGCCTGCTGCTCTCCCCGTCCGTGCCCGCGGGCCCCTTCGCTGCGGCCCAGCCCACCACGGCCGCGGTATCCGTCGTCAAGGTGCTCGACCAGAGGGCGGCGGAGCGGGTCGGCATCACCGGCGTGCTCTTCACCGCCACCAACGACACAACCAGTCCGGCACAGGTCACCGTTGACTACGATTCTTTCGCCTCCGCCGTGGGCGGCGGCTGGTCCACTCGCCTTGGCTTGGTCAGCCTGCCGGCCTGCGCGTTGACCACCCCTGAGAAAGCGGAGTGTCGCAAGACCACCCCGCTGCCCTCGGCCAACAGCGTCAAGAACCGCACCGTGACGGCCGATGTCACCTCGCTCCCCGCCGGAACCGCGGCCCGGCCCACTGCGGTGGCGAAGGGCCCGGCGACGACCGCTGCCGTCTTTGCAGTGATGGCCACAGGTAGCGGTTCGCCCCAAGGCGGCGGCGACTTCAAGGCGACCCCGCTCTCGGCCTCCTCCAACTGGGAGTCCGGCTCATCCGGGGGCGCTTTCACCTGGTCCTACCCGGTGGTGGTCCCGCCCGCCGCGGCCGGCCCCGCGCCGTCGCTGGCGTTCTCGTACAGCAGCGGAAGCATCGACGGTCGGACCGCCAACTCGAACAACCAGGGGTCGCAGGTCGGTGAGGGCTTCGAGCTGACGTCTTCGTACATCGAGCGGAAGTACGGCTCCTGTGACGACGACGGACAGAAGGACAAGTTCGACCTCTGCTGGAAGTACGAGAATGCCTCCCTGGTCCTCAACGGCAAGTCCACCGAGTTGGTCAAGGACGATGTCAGCGGCAAATGGAGGCTCAAGGACGACGACGCTTCCCAGGTCACCTGGGGCACCGGTGCCGACAACGGTGATGCCGACGGAGAGTACTGGAAGGTGGTCACCGGTGACGGCACCACCTACACCTTCGGCCTGAACAGGCTCCCTGGCGCAGGAACCCAGCGCACCAACTCTGCCTGGACCGTGCCCGTCTTCGGCGACGATGCCGGCGAGCCCGGCTACACCAAGGGATCCACCTTCGCCAACCGCCACGAAACCCAGGCCTGGCGCTGGAACCTGGACCTTGTCCAGGACGTCCATGGCAACGCCGCTAGCTACTGGTACGCGACGGAGACCAACAACTACGCCAAGAACGGGGACAAGGCCACGCTCCTGCCCTACACCCGCGGCGGCAGCCTTTCCGAAATCCGATACGGTCAGCGGGCCGACGCGCTCTTCACCGGCACGGCCTCCCACAAGGTCACCTTCGACTACAAGGAGCGCTGCTTCGCGGCCAAGTGCGACGACCTGACCAGGGACACCTCGGACAACTGGCCCGACGTCCCCTTCGACGCGATCTGCCTGTCGAGTGCAACCGACTGCCGGGCATCCGGACCGGCCTTCTTCACACGCAAGCGCATGACGGCCGTCAACACCTACGCGTGGTCCACGGCAGCCGAGCCGGACAACTACACGCTCGTCGACACCTTCGGCCTGACCCAGGACTACCTGGACGCGGGTGACCTAGGTGACACCAGCGACCAGACAATGGTCCTGAAGTCCCTCACGCGCACTGGCCGAAACGGGTCGACGTCGGCGGTCCCGCCCGTCGACTTCACCTACCACATGCGCCCGAACCGCGTCGACGCAGATGGTGACGATGTGGTCCCGCTCAGTCGTCCGCGCATCAACACCATCACTTCCGAGACCGGTGCCATCACCACGGTCACGCTCTCCGACCCGCAGTGTGTTCGCGGCAGCAGGATGCCGACGGCCGAGGATGACAACGCCCTGTCCTGCTACCCGGTCTACTGGCCCGTCAACGGCGGCGACCCCAAACTCGACTGGTTCCACAAGTACAACGTCAGAGCCGTAACTGTCGCCGATCCGGCAGGACAGAACGACCTCGTCGAGTACACGTACGAGTACGAGAACCCGGCCTGGCACCACAACGACGACCCGCTCACTCCCGAGGACGAGCGGACCTGGTCCGATTGGCGTGGCTACGGCAAGGTGACCGCCTACACCGGAGCCACGGGCAAGACCCGCTCCAAGACCGTCAAGGTCTTCATGCAGGGGATGCGCGGCGACAAGCGCAAGTCCACGAGCGCCACCCGCACGACCGTCGTCACCGCTGTCCCGGTGCCCGGCCTGACGATCCCCGACATGAACGACGACGACCAGTACGCCGGCTCCCAGCGCCAGGAGATCGCCTATGACGGAGCCACCCCGCTCTCCGTCACCGTCGCAGATCCGTGGAGCAAGGAAACCGCGAGTCAGCAGAAGTCGTACGCCGACATCAAGTCCTACTACGTCCGCCCGGGGGCCAGTTACAAACACACCTTCCTCACCGCATCGAACACCTGGCGCACCACCCGCACCGAAAGCACTTACGACGACTACGGCATGCCGATGAAGACGTCGTCCTCCGGTGACACGGCCAAGACTGGTGACGAGACCTGCACCCGCGTCTGGTACGCCCGGAACGTCTCCAAGGGCCTCACCAGACTGACGTCGCGCACCCGCACGGTTGGCGCCCCTTGCTCCGTCACCGACGACAAGCTGACGTTGCCGATCACATCGGCGACCCGCGGCGACGTCCTGTCCGACACGGCCACGGTGTACGACGACACCGCCGCCTCAGCCTGGACCTCGAACCAGACACCGACTCTGGGCCTGGCCACCTGGACCGGCCGGGCCCAGTCGTATCCGGCAGGCAGCGGCACCGCCGACCGTGACCCGGTCGGCGGTGCCGGCTGGCAGACCCTCTCGAAGACGACGTACGACACGACCACTGCCAGGCTCGGCCGACCGTTGACCAGCACGGACGCGACCGGAAACATGACGACGACCAGCTACGCGCCAGCCGCGTCCGGACCGCTGGAAGTCACCGTGATCACCGCGCCGAAGCTCTCCTCCAATGGTCAGCAGCACAAGACGTACACCTACCTGGACCTGCGCGGCTCCATCGTGCGCGGCATCGATGCCAACATGGCTTCGACCTTCAACACCTACGACGGTCTCGGCCGCGTCACCGCCACCTGGCTCCCCAACCGTGCCCAGTCCCAGTCCCCGAACGTCAGGTACGGCTACCTACTGGAACGCGGCAAGCAGCCGTGGACCTCGGTGGGCACCCTCGCCGCCGACGGAAGCTACAGGACGGTCTACACGATCGCGGACGCTCTGCTGCGCCCGCTCCAGATCCAGACCCCGTCGCCGGGCGGCGGCCGGGTCCTGACCGACACTCGATACGACTCGCGTGGCCTGGCCTACGAGTCGTACGCCGACATCTGGGACAAGGACAAGGCGCCGGAGGGCCTCTACGCCCGCGCGGCGTTCGGCAGTACACCCGCCCAGACGCAGACCGTCTTCGACGGTCTGGGCCGGCCCGTTACTTCCTCGCTCCTCGTGTACGGGGTACAGAAGCAGACCACCAGCACCACCTACACCGGTGACTCCGTAGCCACGACCGCAGTCCAGGGCGGCACGGCGAGCCGAACGATCAGTGATGCCCTCGGTCGGGAAACGGAGGTTCGCACCTACGGCGGGACCACCCCGGACGACCCGGCGTACGGTGGTGCCGCGAGGGGCACGCCGTACACCAGCGTGAGCCACGAGTACACACGAGATGGCAAACCGGCGACGATCACCGGGCCGGACAACGCGAAGTGGACGTACGGCTACGACCTCTTCGGCCGGGCCGTCACCACTACTGACCCCGACAAGGGGAACGGTGCCACGACATACACGGCCCTGGACCAGATCGCGACCTCTACGGACGCACGCAACACGGTCCTGGAGTACGGGTATGACGAACTCGGACGCAAGACCGGCCTGTGGAGATCCCCGAAGTCCGACACCAATAGGCTCGCGGCGTGGACGTACGACAGCGTCCGCAAGGGCGCTCCAGCGGACTCCACACGCTACGAAGGCGGTCTGACGGGCAAGGCCTATACCAAGTCCATCACTGCCTACGATGCGCTGGGCCGTCCCGCCACGACTCGGCTGGCCCTGCCGACAGACGACCCGCTTGTCGTATCGGGCGCCACTGCAGCCGTCACCGAGCACACGGTGAACTATCGACTCGACGGCACGGTGAACACCACCTCCGCGCCGGCGGTCGGCGGGCTGCCTGCTGAGATCCTCCAAGTGCGTTACAACGCCTTCGGACTTCCCAATGCGCTAAGCGGCACGACCGACTACGTCCAGGACCTCGCGTACTCCCCGCTGGGGGACGTTCAACAGCTCACGCTCGCCCGCTCCGCGGCTGCTGGGGTACGCAAGACCTTCATCGGCAACACCTACGAGGAGGGCACCCGACGCCTGCTGCGGTCAACGGTCAACGACCAGAGCCACACAGGCCTGCTCCAGGAATTGACCTATACCTACGACCAGGCCGGCAACGTCCTGTCGATCTTCGACCAAGCCCCGCAGAGCGGATTCACCAAGTCCGACAACCAGTGCTTCTCCTACGATGGCCAGCGGCGTCTGACCGAAGCCTGGACCCCCAAAAACCCAGACTGCACAGCCACCAACCGCACCGTCGCCAGCCTGGACGGTGCTGCCCCGTACTGGACCGGCTACACCTACACCGCCTCTGGACAGCGAGCCACGGAGAAGACCAACACCGGCGCCCCTCAGGTCCGCACCTACTGCTACGACCCGACCCGCCCGCACGCGCTGGCGGCCACCACCATCGGCGCCACCTGCTCGGGGGTCCAGGCGCAGTACACCTACGACGCCATGGGCAACACGACCAAACGTGCCGAAACTCCGGGTAGCGCCACCTCCCAGAACCTGACCTGGGGAACGGAGGGCAAGCTCGTCAAGACCGCTGAGGGTACGACCGTCACGGACTATGTCTACGATGCGGACGGCGAACTCCTCATCCGCCGCGACCCGGCTGGCGAAACAGTTCTCTATACCGGCTCGTCGGAGGTCCACCTCAAGGGCACTAAAAAATGGGCAACCCGCTCCTACAGCATCGCTGGTACCAAGGTCGGCGTTCTGACGAACGAATCCGGTACCGCCAAACTGTCCTATGTTGCCCCCGATGCACACGGCACCTCCTCACTGGCGGTGTCCGCCGACGACAGCCAAACGCTGTCGAAGCGGTACACCACCCCCTTTGGCGGCGCACGCGGACCGATCGCCGAGAATTGGCCGGACGACAAGCGTTTCCTGGACAAGCCTGAGGACACCAACACGGGCCTAACCCATGTCGGAGCCCGCGAGTACGACGCGGCTCTCGGCCAGTTTCTCAGCGTCGACCCGGTCCTGACGCCGAACGCAGCCCAGTCACTGAACGGCTACACCTACGCGGGTAACAACCCCACCACGAGCGCCGATCCGTCAGGCATGTGTGCTGAGCTGGACTGCCCTACCCGTGGCCCGAACGGCCACAATGACACCCCGCTGCCCGCGAACTCGCCCGCGCTGGAGTACAACACGGGATCCGATCCAAAAGCCTTCTACAACTATCCTGAGTGGCACCAACTAGTCCGCGATCCTGCGCCATTCGTCTCCAAGCTTTACAACCCTCCGATCCGTTTTGATCAGATGGAACGGCAGGATGCAGCGGCGGCGCCGGAGAACCGCAAACTCCACGACCAGATGTGCCGAGCGGACCCGATCCTGCTGGCCTGCACGGAGTCTTTGCCCAGCACGTTGGCGCCTGCGACCGGAGTCATGGAATTGTTGGCGAACTGGGTGCTGGGTATTGGCCCGGACGATGCCACCTACGGCGATGGAAGCAAGATGGCCATGCTGATGGCCGGAACCAAGGAAGCGGCAGGTGCCCGTGTCGCCGCGCTGAAGAAATGGAAAGATACTGGAAAGCAGGATCTGAAGGCCGTCGGGGACCCGTATTCCCTCAAGAGTCTTTCGGCTCCTGAGCTGGGCCTTCAGTTCTTGAGAGACTTACTGAGCGCTACGACAAATTTGCGTGACGCCAACTCGGTCAAGGTTCTTTTGGGGTCGTTTCAAATAACGGGACGGGTCCTTGCGTCTTCGAGCAAGGGGATACAAGTGCAGTTCATGGTGGACGAGACGTCAGATTTCTCGTCTGCGGTCCACCTGTTCACGGGATATGGAACTCCTGGGGAGTTCAAGGCTCAGGCGCTGGACCGGACTGGAATCTTCGGGATGATGGGACCGAAGCATCATCTGGTCGCCTGGCGTGAGGAGTTGAGGTACTGATGAGTGCGCTTGGCGCGAGTGGGAAGTGGAGTATTGTCTTCAAAATACTTGCCTGCTTCCTCGTGGTGACGTGGACTGTGGCGGGATGTGGCTTTGGTGATGCCCCGCCGCTCAAAAAGGCTCAAAGTGTCCAGCGGAAGGAGCTGGTCGGTTCCTGGCAAGGCGACTACGCGGCGTTTCTGACGTTGCGCGAGGACGGTACATTCGCCGCCGTGAAACTGCACACATCGTTCACCAAGGGTGCGGGGATCAAAATCCTGGGCAAGGAACTCCTCGAAGGCAGCGGCACCTGGAGCTTCGGTGAATACGGTGCTGGCCCTGAAGTCAATATCGACTTCGCCGGTGGTGGCGGTGCAACCTTGAAGGTCGTTCAGAAAGGCGAGGTAAGGGTTCTGTCTGCCTGGGTCGGCGACGGCGACAGTGCTCTCCTTGTGAAGGGTCCGGCTCCCACCTCGTAGACGGACATCGCGAGACGGCGACCCAGCCCATCGTGGGCATACGGCTACCATGGATCTCTCTTTCGCCCCGTCGATCGTTTGACCGACGGGGCGAAATGGGTGAGGAACGGCCTGATCGGCCGCTGGGACGAGCAGCGTGGCTGGCGGTCGTACTCTCGGGTTCAGTACGCCAGAGCGCAGGTGGCAGTACGCGGCCGAAGGTGGCTGGGAGGGGCCGGCCTCCCGGGCGCTCACCGAGTACATCAAGTCCCGCCAGGGCTACGACTACAGCCACCACGGCCGCGCCGGGAACCCCTCCACCGACTTCGTCCCCGACGAGATCGTCGACCGCTTCTGCCTCCTGGGCCCGGCCGAGGCCCACATCGACAAGCTCCGCGCCCTGCGCGCCCTGGGCGTCGACCAGTTCGCCCTCTACGCCATGCACGACGCCCGCGAGACCGTGATCGACGCGTACGGCACACAGATCATCCCGTCGCTCGCCTGACGCGAGCCGGGGTGGGCCTCGGGTCGAAAGTCCCCGGCTGGGGGGACCTTCGTCGTGCGGGGGCGGTCCGGGGCCTTGTGATGATCTTGGTCCACGCGAGGAGATCGCGGGCCCGTGGCTCCGTCACCGGTCCGCCTCGAACGGACTGGGAGACGATCGCGATGCATGCACCCGCCTTTGAGGAGTTCCACCCGGAACCGCAGTCGTGCCCGTGCGTCCGGTGTCGGAGCCGGCCGCCGGCGGCCGGGAAGGGGGGCGGGCCGCGGGTCCTGACGGTGCGCGGCGCGGCGACGGCGGTGGGCGCGCTGGTCGGGGCCTCGGCCGTGCTGAGCGGTGTGGCCTCGGCGGCTCCCGCGACGCAGCCGGACGCGGGGTCGACCGCCGCCCGGCGGTCCTCGTACGCGGAGCAGGGGGCCCGCGCCGCGGCGACGGCCGGGCCCGTCACCCGCCAGGAGATCATGCGGCGTGCGCAGGTCTGGGTCGACGCCGAGGTCCCGTACAGCACGAGCCGGTACTGGAAGGACGGGTACCGCCAGGACTGCTCGGGCTTCCTGTCGATGGCGTGGCGGCTGGGCGGCAGCGAGTGGACGGGGAGCCTCGCCGCCTTCGGCGAGCGGATATCCAAGAGCGAGCTCGCGCCCGGGGACATGCTGCTCCGCCACGACCCGGCCGATCCGGGCGCGGGCTCCCACGTGGTGCTGTTCGGCGGCTGGCTCGACGCCGCCCGCACGCGGTACACGGCGTACGAGCAGACGAGGCCGCACACGATCGCGCGCGGCACGCCCTACGCCTACTGGAACAACGCCGACGGGTACGTCGCCTACCGGCACAAGGGGCTGGACCGGGGCGGGGACGACGGTGACCGGGGCCGCGAACCCTCCGAGGCCGACTATCCGGGGCGCGGCTCCTTCGGCGCCGGGGCGGACAACCGCCACGTGACCCGGCTCGGCGAGATGCTCGTCCGGCGCGGCGCCGGTTCGTACTACACCTCGGGTCCGGGCCCCCGCTGGGGGGACGTCGACCGGCGCGCGACGCGGGCGTTCCAGCGCGCGCAGGGGTGGACGGGCCCGGACGCGGACGGCCTGCCGGGTCCGGCGACCTGGAAGCTCCTGGTGACGGGCGGGGGGAAGGACATCGGCCCGGGGGAGGGGCGGGGCAGCGGGCGCGGAGACGGCGGGCCCGCCTACCCGGGGGCCGACGCCTTCGGTCCGGGGCGGTCGAACGCCCACGTCCAGCGGCTCGGCGAGCGCCTGGTCGAGCGCGGTCACGGCCGTCACTACACGCGGGGACCGGGGCCCCGCTGGTCGGACAGCGACCGCCGGGGCGTGCGGGACTTCCAGCTGGCGCAGGGCTGGAACGGCGCGGACGCGGACGGGCTGCCCGGTCGGGAGACCTGGCGGCGACTGTTCTCCTGACCTCGACAGCCGGGTAGGTAATGATCATGTAAGTGCGTTTTGCGGAATTTTTGCCTATTGTTCGCTGATCGTGAATGCCTCCGCCCCACCGCCGTCCCGGCGCCTCGTCCGGTCACTGGAACGGTGCCTGCCCGCCGCCGACCGGTGGGGCGCCCTGCTCGCCGCCAGCGCCGTCCTGTACGCCGTGCTCAAGACGATGAGCGAGCCGCGCTGGGGTCCCCTGGCCGACCACACGGGCCCGGAGATCGCCGTCAAGGTGCTGGCCGGAGCGGCCCTGCTGTGGCGGCGGCGCCACACGCACGCCGTCCTCCTCGCGGTGATGGCGGCCGATCTGCTCACCCACGCGCCGCTGGCCCTCACGGTGGCCATGGGCACGCTCGGCTTCCTGCACGAGGGCGGGAAGCGGGTGCTCGGGCTCTGGACGCTGCTCGCCGCGGCCACCCACGTGGCGGCCGTGCTGATCAACGACCCCAGCTCGGGCTTCGACCCGGTCACCGGCGCGCTCACGCACGTGCTGATCCCCGTACTCGTCGGCTTCCACACCAGGGCCCACCACGGCTTGATCCGCACGCTGACCGCCAAGGCCGCACGGGCCCGGTACGAACAGGAGCTCCTGACCGCCCGGGTCCGCTCGGAGGAGCGGGCCCGGATCGCCCGCGAGCTGCATGACATCGTTGCCAACCGGGTGGGCCAGATGGTCCTGTGCGCCGGAGCCCTGGAGGTCTCCACCACGGACCCGGCCGCCGAGATCCGGGCCGCGGAGATCCGGGCCACGGGGCGGGAGGCGCTCGCGGAGCTGCGCGAGATGCTGGGCGTCATCAGGACGGAGGGCGAGGAGGTGGCCGCGCCCCAACTGACCCTGGAGGACCTCGACCAACTGCTCGACCGCTGCCGCGAAGCGTCCGGCGTCCGCGTCGAGCGCCGGGACCTGACCGGCGGCGCGATCCACGAGCTGCCCCGGACCGTCCAGTTCACGGCGTACCGGGTCGTCCAGGAGGCCCTGACCAACGCGATCAGACACGCGCCCGGAAGCCCGGTACGGGTGGAGAGCGCCTGGGCGGAGCACGGCGGCGCGGCGGCCCTGCGGGTGAGCGTGCGCAACGGGGCTCCGGAGGCGACGGTGCCTCCCGCGGACGCGCGCGAGCCGTCCCCGCCCGGCACCGGCTACGGGCTGCTCGGCCTGCGCGAGCGGGTGAAGCTGCTCGGCGGGACGGTGCGCCACGGCGCACGCCCCGACGGCGGATTCGAGGTGACGGCGATCCTGCCGACCCATGACGACGCGCACCGCACACCAGCGGCGCGCCGCACCACGGAGGAACAGACACGGTGATCAGAGTGCTGCTCGCCGACGACGAGGAGATCGTCCGCCGGGGCCTGCGCACCATCCTGGAGGCGGCCGGCGGGTTCGCGGTCGTGGCCGAGGCCGGTGACGGCCGGGCCGCGGCCGCCCAGGCCGAGTGGAGCAACCCGGACATCGCGCTGGTCGACATCCGCATGCCCGTACGGGACGGACTGAGCGCGACCGAGGACCTGTTGGCGCTGCCCCGGCCGCCCAAGGTGGTCGTCCTGACGGCCTTCGACGCCGACGACTACGTCCACCGGGCGCTGAGCAGGGGCGCCTGCGGCTTCCTCCTCAAGGACACGCCCCCGAGGGAGATCGTCGCGGCCCTGCGCGCGGTGGCCGAGGGGCACGGCGCGCTGTCGCCCGCCGTCACCTCGCGGGTGATCGAGGGGTACCGGGCCGGTGCGGCACGGTCCGCCGACCCCTCCCGCGCCCTGCGGGCGGAGCTGGACGGCCTCAGCGGGCGGGAGCGCGACGTGCTCGCGCTGATCGCCGAGGGGGCCACCAACTCCGAGATCGCCGGGCGCCTGTTCCTGGGCGAGTCCACCGTCAAGGCGCACGTCAGCCGGGTGCTGTCCAAGCTCGGGGTGGGCAACCGGGTGCGCGCCGCGATCCTCGTCCAAGGCCTGCTGAGCACTCCCGAACGCTGAGCCGGGCCCGGCTCCGGTCCGGGCGGCGGCCGCGACCGAAGGGACTAAGGTCCCGTCCGGCGCCGGGTCGAAGGTCCACGGACCTTCGGACTTCCCGGTCCGAAGGGCTGCCGAAAGTCCCGGCCCCGCGCACGAAGACTTGATGTGTGTCCGAGCACCCGGCCACCGCGCACCCCGCCGCCCGCGGTCGGAGCGCCGCCGGGTGCTCCTCGTATCGATGTGCGCTAGGAGCAGGTCAGTGACTCCATGGACGTGGCAGCAGGCCCTCTGCCGTTGGCCGGACTGTGACAACCCGGCCGAGGGGCCGGGGGCGGCCCCTGGCCGGTCCCCCGCCCACTGCAACCGGCTGGGCGAGGACGGGGACCTCCACACCGCGCAGAACTGGTGGATCCTGAGCCGTGGTTCCGCGTCGGACCCGGCGCCCGCGCCGCTCCTGTCCGGCGCCCCGACGCCGTCGGCGGACGGCTACCGGCAGGCCCTGGACGAGACCCGCGTCATGCTGGACGAGGCGGTCCGTCACGTCCAGCAACTGATCGGCCAGCTGGCCCACTTGTACGAGATGGAGAACGCGTCCGGCGTCCGCGTCGCCCGTGCGGAGGCCGCGCTCGAAGCGGCCGTCGCCGCCCACGACGCAGCCGCCCGGCGGGCCGATTCCGCGGAGGAGGAGCGCGCGGTGGCCGAACGCCACCGGTGGGCGGCGGACGCGGCGGCCGTGGAGGCGGTCCAGACCCTCCAGGCGGCGCGCGAGCAGGCCCCGGCGGCCGGGCGGGCGGCGCCGGGCGGTGAGCAACTGGCGCCGGCGCACCTGGCCCTGGTCAGGGAACGGCTGCGGCCGACCGGATCCGCGGCGCACGTCGGCGCGGCGGCCCCCGCCGCCGCCTCCACCGTCACCCCCGTTGCGCCAGTCGCCGCGACCGGCTCCGTCGGGCCCGCCGCCCCGGCCGCCCCCGCGGCCCCCGCGCCCCCCGTCGGGCGTCCGGCCACCGGAGCGGTTGCCGAGGGGCGAGGGGTCCCGGGCGGGCGGCCCGTCGACCGGATCCCGACCATCCCGGCCGTCCCGAACACCCCGACCTGCCCGACCGTGGCCTGACGCCGTGAGCGCCAACCGTCAGCGCCCGGCCTGGAAGGACCGGCCCGTCCCGGTCCTCGACCTGTCCGCGCGGCGCGCCGCCGCCCGGCCCCGTCCGGCCGGGCCGCCCGCCACCACGCCCCCCGCCCGCCGACTCGTACGGCCCGCCCCGCTGGCCGCGATCCGGGAACGGACCGCGCCCGCCGTGCCCGGTTGGATCGCCCTGGTCGTCGGCTCCGGCTGCGCGGCCTCCGGGGCGGCCCTGCTGTGGCCCCGTGCGACCGGGGCGGGCCGCGGACCGGAGGCGTTCCTCGGGCCGCTCGGCGCGGGCCCCGGCCGACTGGCCCTGGTCTGCGTCCTCGCGGCGATCTGCGCGAGCGTCGTCGGCGGCCTGCTCCGGGTCCGGGCGGGGGAGGCGCGGACGCTCTCCCTGTTCGGACGCTACCGGGGGACCGTGCGCCGTACCGGGCTGGTCTGGGTCCGGCCCCTCCTGCGGCGTCGGCGCATCGACGTACGGCTGCGGCACTGGCGCAGCGAACCGATGGCCGCCACCGACGCGCGGGGCGTCGCCCTGCACGCGGTCGTCCTGGTCGTGTGGCAGGTCAAGGACACCGCGCGGGCCCGGTTCGCCGTGCGCGACCACGCCGCGTACCTGCGCGCGCAGGTCGAATCGACGGCGGTCAGGGTGCTCTCGCGGCGGCCCGTCGACGCGGGCCCGGGCCGTTCCGCCTGCCTGCGCGACACGGAGTCCGTGGCCGCGGAGCTCCGGGCGGAACTCGCCGCCGACTGCGCCGCGGTGGGCATCGAGGTCTACTCCGCCCAGCCCACCAGGATCGAATACGCGCCGGAGTTCGGGGGCGCGATGCGCCGGAGGGTGCTCGCGGACCTGGCATCCGAGCAGCGCGAGCGACTGCTCGCCACCGCCGTCGACTCCGTCCGCACCACCGTGGAACTGCTGGACCGCAGCGGTGTCGTCGACCTCGACGACACCGAACGCAAGACGCTGGTCGCGGACTTGACGGTGGCCCTCTGCGCCGCCTCCTGTGCGCCCTCCCTCCCCGATCACTGACGAGGACCCGATGGAAACTACCGACCCGTTCCACCCGACCGGTACGGAGCGCCGCGGCGCACGGCCGTCGTTCGCCGGCGACCAGGGCGGCCAGCCCCGCTACCGCGCCATCGCGGGCGAGCTGTTGCGCGCACGGGCGCACGGCGCGGATCCCGGGCCGTCGTGGGTGCCCGACGTCTTCGAGATCGCCCGTCGTTACGGCACCTGCCTCACCACGGCGCGCTTCGCCCGGCGCTCCCTGATGACCCAGCTGCGGGCCCTGAGCCCGCCCCGCGACCCCGTGGAGAGCGCCCGGCCGAGGACCTCGGCAGGGATCGCGGACGATCTGCGCCGCCGCATCCGCTCCGGCGAGTTCCGGGGACGGCTGCCGACGCAACGCCAACTCGCCCTGCGGTACGACGTGTCGATCGACACCGTGAGCCGGGCGGTCCAGGAGCTGGCCCGGGAAGGGCTGCTCCACACGGCCGGCGCGCAGGGCACGCGCGTGACCGGGGCCACCCCGCCCCCCGGCGCGGAGCCGCCCGCGTGAGCGGGCGCGGCGGCGGCGCCGCCCGCAGGTCGCGCGCGGTGCGCGCCGCCGCCCGGCTGGCGGCCGTCGCCCTCACCATCGGCGCCGTCGTGGGCACCGAACGCCGGGGCGATCGCAGCCCGCCCGCGCCGCCGTCCGCGCCCACCGCCCCGGTGACGGCGCCCGCCGACCACGGCGCGAGCCCGGATCCGGCCCGTGGCCTACCGGGCGTGAGCGCGGCGACCAGGTCCCGGATAGGCGCCGGTACGCGTCAACTGCTGCTGGTGGAGGGCCCGTCCTGGGAATCCAGCCGGGCGACGGCCGCCCTGTGCACCCGACCCGACGCCGACGCCGATTGGTCCTGTGCGGACCGCTGGCCGGCCCGCAACGGCGCGCGGGGGTGGTCGGCGGCGCGCGGCTACGGCGATCTGACCTCCCCGGTCGGGGTGTTCACGCTGACCGACGCCGGGGGCCTCCTGCCGCAGCCGCCCGGCACCCGGCTGCCGTACGACGAGGACGCGGCCTTCGTCGCCTCGGGCCGCGGGGTGGAGGGGGAGCCGTTGGCCGGGTCCTTCGACCACGTCGTCGCCATCGACTTCAACCGGAACCGCGGTACCTCGCCCCTGGACCCCGGCCGACCGGAGGGGCCGGGGCCGGGCGGCAACATCTGGCTGCACGTGGACCACGGCGGTCCGTCCCAAGGGTGCGTCGGCGTCCCGAGGGAGGCGATGCGGCGGATCCTGCAGGCCCTCGACCCGGCCGCGCAGCCGGTCGTCGTCATGGGCCCGCGCGGCTTCTGAGCAGGGCTCGACAACCGTGTGCGCGAAAGAACGAGAGGTGAGCGGTGTGAGCGGGTGTGTGGAGGCGGTCTGGCCCGTACTGCTGGACGACGGGGACGTGCGGATCCCGCTCAGCGCGCGGATCGACTACCGGGCGGACCGGGCCTTCGAAGTGACGATGACCTTCTTCAGCGGGCGAAGGCCGATCACCACGTGGGTCTTCGCCCGCGATCTGCTGCTGGACGGGCTCACGTCGTTCGCCGGAGAGGGGGACGTCCTCGTCGGCCCGGTGTGGGCCCGCACGGACCGGGGGGACCGCGCGGAGCGCCGCATCTGCATCGGCCTCAGCTCCCCCGACGGGGAGTGCCGGCTCACCGTGGCCGAGACCGACGTGGCGCTGTGGTGCCGGCGGATGGTCGACCTCGTCCCCCGGGGACGGGAGTCCCACCACTGCGACATGGACGAGGAACTGCGCCAGTTCCTCGGGTGACGGCGCCCGCCCCGCCCGCCTCAGGCGGACGAGCCGCTGTCCACGACCAGGTCGGCGCCGACGACGGCGCCGGCGGCGGGGGAGGCCAGGTAGAGCACGGCGGCGGCGATCTCCTCGGCCTCGGCGACGCGGCCGAGCGGGTTCTGCGTCTTGACCCGCTCGGCGCGGTCGGCGTCGCTCTCGCCGGGGAGCAGGGACATCGGACCGGCCGAGGCGCCCGGGCTGACGGCGTTGATGCGGATCCCCTCGCCGATGTGATCGAGGGCCGCGGCGCGGGTGAGGGTGGTGACGGCCGCCTTGGAGGTGAGGTAGGCGGCGGCGTTCGGGATGCGCTGGTGGGTGCCGAGGTTGGACGAGACGTTGACGATCGCGCCGCCGCTGGTGCGCATCTGGGCGATCTGGTGCTTCATCGCCAGCCACACGCCGGTGACGTTGGTGTGCAGGACGGCCGTCCAGTCCTCCTCGGTGATGTCGGCCGTCGGGGCGGTCCCGCGGAGTATCCCGGCGTTGTTGACGGCGATGTCGAGGCCGCCGAAGAGGGCGACGCCGCGCTCGACGAGGGCGCGGACCTGGTCGGAGTCGGTGACGTCGGCGGTGACGGCCTCCGCGGTGCCGCCCGCGGCCCGGACCAGGGCGACGGTCTCCTCCAAGGTGGCCGCGGTGCGTCCGGCGACGACCACGCGGGCCCCTTCGGCCGCGAAGGCGAGGGCGATGGCGCGGCCGAGACCGGTGCCCGCGCCGGTGACCAGGACGCTCTTGTCGGTGAAGCGGCTCATCGAAATCTCCTTATTGGAACGATCGGTTCAATATGAGGGCAGCAAAAAAGGGGCTGGGTGCCCGGGTGGATCAGGCGTGCGGGTCCAGGAGGGCGAGGGCCTGCTCGGCCGCGTCCCGGACGCGCGCCGGGTCCTCGGTCGCCTTGCCGACGACCCGGATCCCCTGCATCAGGACCAGGAGCAGCCTGGCCAGGGTGCGGGGGTCGCGGTCCGGCGGGAGTTCGCCCTGGTCCCGGGCCCGGGAGAGGGCCGCGTGGAGCAGTGTTTCGAGGCGGTCCCAGTCGCTCTCGACCCGACGGGCGGCCTTCGGGTCGTGCGGGGCGAGTTCGGCGGCGGTGTTGGTGAGGAAGCAGCCGGTCAGCCGGAATTCCGGGGAGCCCGCCTCGGCCGCGAAGCGGCGTACGACGCCCCGCACCGCGGGCAGGGCGGGGCCCGGCCGGGAGAGCTCGGCGAGCAGCCCGGGGAGGGTCGACTCGGAGTAGCGCTCCAGCGCCTTGAGGTACAGGTCGTGCTTGGTGCCGAAGGTGGCGTAGAGGCTGGCCCGGCCGATCCCGAGGTGCTCGACCAGATCGGCCACCGACGTGGCTTCGTAGCCGCGGCGCCAGAACAGCTCCAGGGCTGACTGCAGCGCGGCGTCCGGATCGAATTCCTTGGTCCTGGCCATGGGCAAGATCATAGGCAACTCTGGAACGCTCGGTCAAGAATGCAGGGGTGCCCGCCGGTCACGGGGCCGGCGGACCCCAGCCGTTCGGGCAGGTCGGCGCAGTGGTGGCGTAGGCGTACGACAGGAAGTCCTGGAGTTCCGGACCCCAGAAGGGCCACGTGTGCTCGCCCGCGCCCCGGCAGTAGCGGTGGGTGACCGCGCGGTCCGCGAGGTCCTGGTGGAGGGCGGCGTTCCAGGCGCCGATCTCGACCTCGCCCGCACCGTCGGCGCCGCCCGCGTACAGGGCCATCCTGCCGCCGTAGGTGCCGTACCTGCCGTCCAGCGCCAGGTTCGCCGGGTTCTGGCCGGGCCAGGTCTCCGGCGCGCCGAAGACCGTCGCCATCCGGTACGCCGTGTCGCCGGTGACCCGGTACTTCCCGTCGAGGAGCCCGGTCCACTGGATCGAGGCCCCCACCGTCCAGGTGGACTGCGCGATCAACTCCTGTGCGGCCGAAGGGTAGATGTCCGTACCGCCGGAGAACGCGCCCACCGCGGAGAAGAGTTCGGGGTAGCGACCCGCGTAGCGCAGGGCTCCGTAGCCGCCCATCGACACGCCCGCCACGGCGCGGCCCGACGCCGACCCGACGGTGTTGAAGTTCGCGTCGATCCACGGCAGCAACTGCTTGACGTGGAAGGTCTCCCACTGCGGTGCGAAGAAGCCGTCGGTGTGCCCGGGCCAGTCGCTGTACCAGCCCGCCTGGCCCGCCTCCGGCATCACCACGATGCCCTTGAACGCCGAACCCCGCACCGCCGCCGCGATGTTGCCCTGGTCGCTCTTCGACCACTGCTCGACGTCCCCGGTGCCGCCGTGCAGGAGGTACAGCACGGGGTACGGGTGCGCCGGGTCCCGCCGGTAGTCCTCGGGCAGCAGGATCCGTACGCGCACCGGCACCTGACCCGTCGTCGGGGCGCCGCCGTGCGCGGCGAAGAGGGCGGGCGTGGTGAAGGACGCCTCGCCCATCAGCCCGCTCTGGCCGGATGCGGCGGACCAGCTCCGCAGGGTCAACCCCGAGGCGTTGGGCGCGGGCAGCGAGGGGAGCGCGGCGGCGGCCGCGGCCGGCGCGGGCGCGGGCGCCGCCACGAACGCCAGGGCCAGGGCCGCGGCGCAGGCGAGCAGCGCCGCTCCCCGGCGGGTACGGCGTGGTGACGACGGGCCGGCCGATCCGCGCGTTCCGCGCATGGAGATCCCCCTGGTCGGTGTGCGCGCCGCGGCTGCGACGGCGTGCTGCTGTGACGTCCCGGCGCCGGTATAGCACGGGCCCACCCACCCCACCAGGCGGTACGCGCCCCTCCGGTCACCCCGGAGCCACGGGCGGGGCCGGGCCGCCGGACCCCGTTCACCCGCGGTCCATCCGGGAGCCCGCCCATGTCAGTGGGGATTGTCGGTCCGGCATGGTCTGATGGAGGCATGATCGAAGAGTTTCTGGCCCGTGACCTGTCCGATGTCGAGGAAGCCGTCCGCAAGGCCGCCGCGGTCGAGATCATGCCGAGGTTCCGGCAGCTCGCCGACCACGAGGTCGACCAGAAGAGCGGCCCGCACGACCTGGTGACCGTCGCCGACCGGCGCGCCGAGGAGCACCTGACGGACTCCCTGACCCGGCTGCTCCCGGGCTCGGTGGTGGTCGGCGAGGAGGCCGTGCACGCGGACCCCGCCGTCTACGAAGCGCTGCGCGGCGAGGCCCCCGTGTGGATCGTGGACCCGGTCGACGGGACCCGGCAGTTCGTGGCCGGGGACCCCGGCTTCTGCACGCTGGTGGCCCTGGCCGTACGCGGTGAGATCCTCGCGTCCTGGACCTTCGCACCCGCCCTGGAGGAGATCGCCACCGCGGTGCGCGGCGGCGGCTCCTTCGTCAACGGCGAGGCCATACGCAGCGGTTCCCCCGCGCCCGGCGCCGAGCTGCGGGTCGCCATGGCCCACCCGCTCTACACGAGCGAGGAGGACAAGCGCACCCTCGGCCGCCTCGACGTACCCGGGGTGGCGGCGCGCCCCTGCGGCTCGGCGGGCCTGGAGTACCTGAAGGTGGCCCGCGGCGAGATGGACGGCCTGGCCTTCACCTGGCCCTCGGCCTGGGACCACGCGGCCGGACTCCTGCTGGTCGCCGAGGCGGGCGGCGCGCAGAGCACCGTCGCGGGCGAGCCCTACCGGGTGGACCGGGACAACGCCCTGCCCTTCGCGGTCGGCCGGGACGAGACGACGGCGCTGCGGATCCGCGACCTCCTGCGCGGCGCGTAGCACCGCGGCCGCGCAATATCCTGGGGCACCTGGGGCGGTGCCGCCACCGGACGAAGGAGTCGCATGGTGTCGTCGATTCTCGATGCGGTCGTCGTGGGCGCGGGTCCCAACGGGCTCACGGCCGCCGTCGAACTGGCCCGGCGCGGCTTCTCGGTGGCCGTCTTCGAGGCCGCCGACACGGTCGGCGGCGGGGCCAGGACCGAGGAGCTGACCCTCCCCGGCTTCCGGCACGACCCCTGCTCCGCGGTCCACCCGCTGGGCGCGGGCTCGCCCGTGTTCGCGACCATGCCGCTCGCGCGGTACGGGCTGGAGTGGCTGCACGCCCCGCTGCCGATGGCGCACCCCTTCGACGACGGCAGCGCCGCCGTGCTCTCGCGGTCGGTCGCCGAGACCGCCGCGTCCTTCGGGCCCCGGGACGCGGGCGCCTACCGCCGCCTGGTCGCGCCGTACCTGGGCCGATGGGACACCCTGGCCCGGGACTTCATGTCCCTGCCGTCCACCGCGCTGCCCGTCGACCCGCTCACCCTGGCCCGCTTCGGGCTCGTCGGGCTGCCCCCGTCCACCTGGCTGATGCGGCGCTTCCGGGACGAACGGGCGCGCGCCCTGTTCGCCGGGCTCGTCGCACACGTCATCGCGCCGCTCGGCGGGATCGCGACCGGCGCGGTCGGGCTGGTCTTCGCCCTGGCCGCGCACGCGGGCGGCTGGCCGATGCCGCGCGGCGGCTCCCAGTCCATCTCCGACGCGCTCACCGCCTACCTGCGCGACCTCGGCGGCGCCGTCCACACCGGCTTCGAGGTCAAGCGGCTGGACGACCTCCCCCCGGCCCGGGCCTACGTCTTCGACACCTCGCCGACCGCGCTCGCCCGGATCGCCCGACTGGGCCGCGCCTACGACGGCTACCGCTACGGCGCCGGGGTGTTCAAGCTCGACTACGCGCTGGACGGGCCCGTCCCGTGGACCGCTCCGGCGGCGCGCCGGGCCGGCACCGTCCAGGTCGGCCCGCGCACCCGCGACATCGACGCCGCCCTGCAACTGACCGCCAGTGGCCGGGCCCCGCGCACCCCGTTCCTCATCACCGCGCAGCCCAGCCTCGTCGACCCGAGCCGCGCGCCCGAGGGCAAGCACGTCTTCTGGGCCTACGGTCACGTGCCCGCGGGCTGGGACGGCGACCTCACCGACGCCGTCGAACGCCAACTGGAGCGTTTCGCACCGGGCTTCCGCGACCTGGTCCTCGCCCGCGCCACCGCGGGCCCGGCGCGGCTCGCCGCCCGCAATCCGAACTACGTCGGCGGGGACATCGCCTGCGGCGCCGCCTCCGGCCTCCAACTGCTGCTGCGCCCCAAGCTCACCCTGTCCCCCTACACCACGGCCCACCCGGCCGTCTTCCTGTGCTCCTCCGCGACTCCGCCCGGCCCGGGCGTGCACGGCATGTCGGGCCACAACGCGGCGAAGGCGGTCTGGCGCCACCTGAGAAAGGGCTCCTCCTGATGGTCCGGATCACCCTGGTCCAAGGCGACATCACGGCCGAACGCGTGGACGCCGTGGTCAACGCGGCGAACTCCTCCCTGCTCGGCGGGGGCGGGGTGGACGGCGCCATCCACCGGCGCGGCGGTCCGCGGATCCTGGAGGCCTGCCGGGCCCTGCGGGCCTCGCACTACGGCAAGGGGCTCGCGACGGGCCGTGCGGTCGCGACCACGGCGGGGCTGCTGCCGGCCGAGCACGTGATCCACACGGTCGGGCCGGTCTACTCCCGGGAGGAGGACCGGTCCGCGCTGCTGGCCTCCTGCTACCGGGAGTCCCTGCGGGTCGCGGCCGAGCTGGGGGCCCGTACGGTGGCCTTCCCGGCCATCTCCACCGGTGTCTACGGGTGGCCGATGGACGACGGTGCGCGGATCGCGCTCGCGACCGTTCGCTCCGCGGCGGGGGGATCGGTGGAGGAGGTCCGCTTCGTCCTCTTCGACGCGCAGGCGTACGCCGCCTTCGAGGCCGCGTCCGCGGCGTAGCCGCCCGCCGCTCCCAGCGCCCGCCTGCGCCGTTTCCCCTGCCTCCGGCGGCGCCTCAAACGCCGGCGGGGCTTCTGAGGGTGGTCCTCGACCCCGCACGCCTCTCAGCGCCCGCCCGTGGCGGTCCCCGCGCCTCCGGCGGCGCCTCAAACGCCGGCGGGGCTTGAGGGGGGCCTTCGAGCCTGCCCGCGCCTTCAGGCCCTGGCGGGGCCAATTTCAGCCGCCCGGCGTTTGAGGGCCCGCCGGAGGCACGGCGCGCCTGCGGCGGCGCTCGAAGATGTGGCGGCGTCAGCCGGGAGCTCTGACGGGGTCAAATCCGGCCTGCCCGGGGCTTGAGGGGGGGCGGCGTCAGCCGGGGGGCCTGGCTGGGCCAATTTCAGCCCGCCCGGCGTTTGAGGGCCCGCCGGGGCCGGGGGCCCCGCTCCGGTGGGGGAGCGGGGGCCCGTGCGGCGGTGGGTCAGAGCACGTCGGCGGCGATGTTCGCCGCGACCCGCTCCAGCAGCGGACCGGCGTTGGCGATGCACTTCGCCGTGTCCGGCTCGATCTCCGTCAGCGGGTACGCGCGCCGGATCCCGGCGGCCCGCAGGGCCTCCTCGGTCAGCGCGAGCCGCCCGCACACCGCGACGACGTCCTTGCCCGCCGCGCGCGCGGCGGCCGCCACGCCCGCCGGGGCCTTGCCGTGCAGCGTCTGCTCGTCGAGGGAGCCCTCACCGGTGATCACCAGCGTGGCCCGCTCCAGGGCCGGGGCGAAGCCCAGCACCTCCAGCATCAGCTCGATGCCCGGCCGGAAGGTGGCGCCCAGCAGCAGCGCGCCGTAGCCGATGCCACCCGCACCGCCCGCACCCGGAGCCAGCGCGCACTCGGCCGCCTTCGGGCCGATCGCCTTCTCCAGCACCAGCGCGAAGTGCGCCAGCGCCGCGTCCAGCGTCGCTACGTCCTCGGGGCTCGCACCCTTCTGCGGACCGTAGACCGCCGGCGCGCCCTTCGGACCGGTCAGCGGGTTGTCCACGTCGCTGGCGAGGACGAACTCCACCTCGGCGAAGCGCGGGTCGATCCCGGACAGGTCGGCCGTGGCCAGCGAGGCGAGGGCGCCACCGCCCGGACCGACCGGTTCACCGTTCGCATCCAGGAACACGGCGCCCAGTGCGGACAGCATGCCCGCGCCGCCGTCGGTGGTGGCGCTGCCGCCCACACCGAAGACGATCGAGCGCGCGCCCGCGTCGAGGGCCGCCTTGAGCACCTCACCCGAGCCGTAGGTGGTCGAGGTCAGCGGGGCGAAGACGCCCGCCGGCAGCAGCTGGAGGCCGGAGGCCTCCGCCATCTCGACCACGGCGGTGTCCCCGCGCAGCGCGAAAGCGGCCGTGACCTGGTCACCGAGCGGTCCGGTGACCCGTACCTCCCGGCGCTCGAACCCGGCCGCCACCGCGGCCGCGACCGTGCCGTCGCCGCCGTCGGCGACGGGCAGGGTCTCGATCTCCACGCCCGGTACGGCCTCGCGGAGGCCCGCCGTCACCCGCTCGGCGACCTGCACGGCCGTGAGCGAGCCCTTGAATTTGTCCGCGGCGATGAGCACGCGCGCGGTCTCAGTTACTGCTCCGTCCGTCACCTTGTTAATCCCTTGCTATCGAACAGTGCAGTCGCGCCACCCTGAGCCTATCCGGAGGATTCTCCAATGCCCATGGGTGGCCTGGGACACACCCGGCGCGCCATGGTCATTAATACCGACATTCCCGCGCATAGTGGGGCCACATGAGTGCGGATTCACTGGAACAGCCACGCCCGGACACCCCGGAGGGCGCCCCCGGGACCCCCGGGGACGACTCGCCCGACCACGCGGTCGTCATCATCGGGGTGATCGCCGTGCTGGCCGTGGTCGCCTGGGCGGCGCTCGGCAAGCACTCCTTCGACACGGCGTCGAGCACCGCGCTGGCCTGGGTGCTGAACAACTTCGCCTGGCTGTTCGTGATCGCCGCCGACATCTTCCTGGTCATGTGCGTCGTCCTCGCGATCAGCCGCTTCGGCCGGATCCGCCTCGGCGCCGACGACTCCGAACCGGAGTTCACCAACCTCGCGTGGATCGCGATGATGTTCAGCGCGGGCATGGGCATCGGCCTGATGTTCTTCGGGGTCGGCGAACCGCTGACCCACTTCCTGACCCCGCCCCCCGCCAGCGGCGCGGCCCCCGGCACCGGCAACGCCGCCCGCGCGGCCCTGGAGTACTCCTTCTTCCACTGGACCCTGACCCCCTGGGCCATCTACGGCATCGCCGGCCTCGCCCTCGCCTACGCGACCTTCCGCAAGGGCCGCGGCAACCGCCTCAGCTCCGCCTTCGTCCCGCTGATGGGGCGCGAGCGCGCCGACGGCTGGCCGGGCCGCGCCATCGACCTGCTCGCCGTCTTCGCGACCGTCTTCGGCACCGCGACCAGCCTCGGCCTCGGCGCGCTCCAGGTCGCCAAGGGCCTCAACATCACCACCGGCGTCGAGGACTCGACCACCCTCGAACTGATCATCATCGGTTCGCTGTCCGCCGCCTTCGTGCTCTCGGCCTTCTCCGGCCTGCACAAGGGGGTGAAGTGGCTCAGCACCATCAACATCGTGCTGGCCGCCGTCCTGATGCTCTTCGTCTTCCTGCTCGGCCCGACCGTCTACATCCTCGACGTGATCCCCGCCAGCGTCGGCAGCTACCTGCACCAGCTCCTCCCGATGGCCAGCCGCACCGGAGCCTTCACCGACAGCGCCTGGCTCGGCGCGTGGACGATCTTCTACTGGGCCTGGTGGCTCTCCTGGGCGCCCTTCGTGGGCACGTTCATCGCGCGGATCTCGCGCGGCCGCACCATCCGCGAGTTCCTGGTCGGGGTGCTGCTGGTGCCCAGCGGGGCCACCGTCATCTGGTTCTGCGTGATGGGCGGCACCGCGATCCGGCTGGAATCCACCGGCGCCGTCGACTTCGCCGCCAAGATCAAGGACGGCACCGAGGCCTCCCTCTTCGCGATGCTCGACGCCCTGCCGCTGGGCACGGTCACCTCCTACGTCGCCATGGCGCTGGTGATGACCTACTTCGTCACCAGCGCCGACTCCGCCTCCCTCGTCATGGGCTCGCTCACCAGCCGCGGTTCGCTGCACCCGCCCACCTGGCTCGTGGTGACCTGGGGCGTGTTGATGGCGGCCGTCGCCGCGGTGCTGCTCGTCGCAGGCGGGCTGAAGTCCCTCCAGACCGCCACGATCCTCGTCGCCCTGCCCTTCGTCCTGGTGATGCTCCTGGTGTGCTGGGCACTGGTGAAGGAGCTACGGGCGGACCCGGGCGCCGGTCCCGCCCGCCACCACCCCCTGCACGGGGTGCGCGACGCCGTACGGGCCATGGTCGGCGACGCCCTCACCGAGCAGGGCCCGGCCCGCCACCCCCGGCTGCGGCGCGTGGCGGAGTCCTCCCGCTCCCGGGACCGCGAGGACGGCGACGGCACGGCCTGACCGGGAGCGGCGAGCGGCCCCCGGCGGCTCGGTAGGCTGGCGCCGTGACCACCACGGATGACTACGCCGCCTACATCGCGAGCCTGCCCCGCGTGCTGGCCGGTGCGGCCGCGCTCTACCGGGACGCCGCGGGCCGGGTGCTGCTCGTCGAGCCCAACTACCGCGAGGGCTGGGCGCTGCCCGGCGGGACCGTCGAGTCGGACCGGGGCGAGTCCCCGCGCGGGGCGGCCCGCCGCGAGAGCGCCGAGGAGATCGGCCTCGACCTGCCGCTCGGCCGGCTGCTCGCGGTGGACTGGACGCTCGGGCCGGCCCGCCCGCCGCTCGTGGCCTACCTCTTCGACGGCGGCGTGCTGGACGCGGAGCAGCTGGCCGCCGTCCGGCTCCAGGAGGAGGAACTGCTCTCCTGGCGGCTGGTCGAGCCCGCCGAACTCACCGACTACCTGCCCGGCGCGCTCGGGCTGCGCACCGCGGAGGCCTACCGGGTCCTGGGAACGGGCGAGGGCGCGGCGGAGCTGGAGAACGGCCGCCGACCCCTGTAGCGGGGCCCGAAGGGCCCGGAGGGTGACCCATCACACGGTGCCTACACGGGACGGGTCACAATTGCCCGATGATCACGATGTACGCCTGGCCCAGCACCGCCGATGGGCCTGACGCCCTGCCCATGGTCCACTTCACCACCGAGGAGCAGGCCGGGGCCGACGTCACGCCCGACGGCGTGCCCGTCTGGCTGTTCGACACCGCGATACGCGACGGCGGCTGGGCCCACTTCACCGACTACGACGGCTGGGCGGCCCCCGCCGAGGGCTGGACCGCGGCCTACCGCCGGGAGGACGACGTCCTCTTCGTCAGCGGGCCCGGCGCCTGCGAGGGCTGGTACCAGGGCAACCTCGGCGCCCCCGCCGAGTGGGTGGAGGCCGCCGCGTCCCAGCAGAGCCTGGTGCTGCTCGCCGCCCCGGTGCCGCACCCCTCGCTGTACGGGTACGCGGTCGAGGCCGGCGCCGCCTTCGCCCTCCTGGTCCCCCTGATGGTGCTCTAGGAAGGCAACCACGCACGGGGGACACGGTCGCCGGTCAGAACAGGCCGTCGGTCGGCGTCGCCGTGCCCGCGCGGCCGGACTCGAACTCCAGCAGCCGCACCTTGCGCTCGACCCCGCCGCCGTAGCCGGTCATGCCGCCCGAGGCCCCGATCACCCGGTGGCAGGGGACGATGATGCTGATCGGGTTCTTCCCGTTGGCCAGGCCCACCGCGCGCGAGGCGTTCGGCTTGCCCAGCTTGGCCGCCAGCTCCCCGTACGACCAGGTCTCGCCGTAGGGGATGCGCGTCAGCTGGTCCCACACGCCGCGCTGGAAGTCGGTGCCCTCCAGCCGCAGCGGGAGGTCGAAATCGGTGCGCTCCCCGGCGAAGTAGGCGGTCAGCTGCGCGGTGACGGCGGGGAAGGGCTCCTCGGTGGCCGCCACCCGCTCCCCGAAGGACTCCTCCGGCGGCCGGTGCCGCTGGTCGGTCATGTAGAGGCCGCTGAGGGTGCCGCCGGTGGCGACCAGGGTGAGCGGCCCGTAGGGGCTGTCGACGACGGTGTGCTGCCTGCCGGTGTCGGTGTCGGTGTCGGTGTTCATAGGGTGGTGTCTCCTCGTGCGCGGGTGCGGGTGCGGGTGGTGGGTGTCGTCGTCGGGGCGGCCGGGTCAGCCCGGCAGGTGGTTGATGGGGTGGTCGTCCGTCGCCCACAGGTACTGGACTGCGTACGCCCGCCAGGGCCGCCAGCCCGCCGCCCGGGCGGTCAGCGCGGCCGGGGTGGACGGCAGGCCGAGCCCCTGCGCGGCCCGGCGCACCCCCAGGTCGGAGGGCAGGAACGCGTCAGGGTCGCCCAGCGCCCGCATCGCGATCACCTCGGTGGTCCAGGGGCCGAAACCGGGCAGCGCGCCGAGCTGGGCCCGCGCCGCCTCCCAGTCGCTGCCCAGGCCGAGCGGCAGCGACCCGTCGGCCAGGGCGCCGACCAGGGTGGTCAGGGTCGTGCGCCTGCTGCGCGGCAGGGCGAGGGTCTCGGGGTCCAGCGCGGCCAGTGCCTCGGGGGACGGGAAGAGGTGGGTCAGCCCGCCCGCCGGGTCGGGGTCGGTGACCGGCTCCCCGTACGCCGTCACCAGGCGGGCCGCGTGGGTGCGCGCGGCCGCCGTCGACACCTGCTGCCCGAGCACCGCCCGTACGGCGAACTCCGCCGCGTCGACGGTACGGGGCACCCGGCGCCCGGGGGCCTTGTCCACCAGCGGCGCGAGCAGCGGGTCCTGGCGCAGCTGCTCGTCCACGGCCTCCGGATCGGCGTCCAGGTCGAGCATCCAGCGGCAGCGGCTGATCGCGATCGTCAGGTCCCGCAGGTCGGTCAGGGACAGCTGGCAGGCGATGTGGTCGGGCCGCGGGCTCAGGGCCACCACGCCGGTGCCGTGGGGGAGCCGCAGGGTGCGTCGGAAGGCCCCGTCGCGCCACTCCTCGACCCCGGGGACGGCGGTCGCCACCAGGTGCCCGAAGAGGTTGTCGGGGGTGAGCGGGGCGCGGAAGGGCAGCCGCAGCGACAGCGAGCCGGGGACGCGGGGCTCCGCGGCGCCGCGGTGGTCCGCGCGCGCCTTCTGGCGCAGTTCGCCCGGGGCGAGGGCGAAGACCTCGCGCACGGTGTCGTTGAAGGTCCGGATGGAGGAGAAGCCGGCGGCGAAGGCGACGTCGCCCATCGGCAGCTCGGAGGTCTCCACCAGCAACCGCGCGGTCTGCGCGCGCTGGGCCCGGGCCAGGGCCAGCGGACCGGCCCCCAGCTCGGCGTTGAGCTGGCGCTCCACCTGCCGCGTCGAATAGCCGAGGCGGGCGGCGAGCCCGGGGACGCCCTCGCGGTCGACCACCCCGTCCTGGATGAGCCGCATGGCCCGGGCGACGGCGTCGGCGCGGGCGTTCCACTCGGGGGAGCCGGGGCTGGTGTCGGGGCGGCAGCGCTTGCAGGCCCGGTAGCCGGCCTGCTGGCAGGCGGCCGCACTGGGCAGGAAGGTCATGTTCGCCACCTTCGGCGGCACCGCCGGGCAGCTGGGGCGGCAGTAGATCCCGGTCGTCCTGACGGCGGTGAAGAACCATCCGTCGAAGCGGGCGTCCTTCGATCGGACGGCCCGCACGCAGCGCTCGGTGTCGGTGTGCATGCCTCAAGGATCGGACATTCCGGAGGACCGGGCTGGCGGTTTTCCGACATGGACTTCGCCCCCGCCCCCGCCCGCCACGGGCCCCAGGCCGCGCCCCCGCCCCTCCGGGGGCGCCTCAAACGCCGGCGGGGCTGGGTGTGGCTGGGCCGCGTGGGGCGGGTCTCCGGCCCTCCGGGGGCGCCTCAAACGCCGGCGGGGCTGGGTGTGGCTGGGCCGTCCCGGGCAGGGCCGGATGCGGCCGAATCAAGCCTCGCCGGCGTTTGAGGCGCCGCCGGAGGCACGGCGGGCGGCGTCGGATCCGCAGACGGGCGCGGGCTCACGGTCCTCCGGGGCGGCGCGGCGGGCAACGCGAAGGGCCCCGGTCACCGTGTCGGTGTCCGGGGCCCCGTGTCCGGGTGCCGCCCGCTAGGGCAGCTGTCCCGCGCGTGCCTCGCGCCGGTTGTGGCGGAAGGTGTTGGCCCGCCGCGTGGTCGCGAAGAGCGGGATGGTCGCCGCGAGGGCGATCTGGAGCGCACAGCCCGTCTGGAGCAGCAGCTGACCACCCGGGGCGTCGAACGCCCAGGCCGCCAGCAGCCCCATCGCACCGACGATCCAGCTGAGCATCGCCACCGCGAGGACGCCCCGCGGCTTGGGGTACTCGACCCGGCTCACCATCAGCCAGGCCACGCCGATGATCGCCATCGTGGTCGGGACGAAGGGCAGCTCCAACAGCACGATCGAGACGACCGTGAGCGCGCCGAAGGGGCTCGGCATGCCCTGGAACATGCCGTCCTTCATCGTCACGCAGCTGAATCTGGCGAGTCTGAGCACGACGGCGAGCAGCACCACGATCGCGGCCAGCGCCGACACCCGCTGGTGCGCGTCGTCGGCGACCATGCCGTAGACGAGCACGAAGTACGCGGGGGCCAGCCCGAAGCTGATCAGGTCGGACAGGTTGTCCAGCTCGGCGCCCATGGGCGAGCTGCGCAGCTTCCGCGCCACCAGGCCGTCGCACAGGTCGAAGACCGCGGCGAGCAGCATCAGTATCACGGCGGTCGCGGCGCTGTGGCGCGCCATGCCCGACTCGTCACTACCGGTGAGGTGCGGAATGAGGATTCCGGTGGTGGTGAAGTACACCGCCATGAATCCGCAGGTCGCGTTGCCGAGGGTGAGGGTGTCCGCTATCGACAGCCGCAGCGAGAGGGGCATCTCCTCGCCGTCGGTCTCCTCCTCGGCTTCGGGCACCCAGTCGGACCGGCCGGGGCCGGTGCTCTGGTCCGCCCGGCTCGCCGGTGATTCGGGATCAGTCACGGTCAATTCGAGTCACCCCCGCGGTGGTGGCCTGCCCGACCTCGACCGCGACCTCGACACCCTCGGGAAGGTAGATGTCGACGCGCGATCCGAAGCGGATCAGACCGATGCGCTCGCCCTGCTCGACCTTCGTGCCGGCCGGCAGGTAGGGAACGATACGACGGGCGACCGCTCCCGCGATCTGCACCATCTCGATGTCGCCGAGCTCGGTGTCGAAGTGCCAGACGACGCGCTCGTTGTTCTCGCTCTCCTTGTTGAACGCCGGAACGAATCCGCCGGGGATGTGCTCCACGGACGTCACCGTGCCCGCGAGGGGCGCGCGGTTGACGTGCACGTTCAACGGGCTCATGAAGATCGCGACCCGGGTACGCCCGTCCTTCCACGGCATGATGCTCTGCACCACTCCGTCGGCGGGCGAGATGACGCGGCCCTGGGCGATCTCTCGCTCGGGGTCGCGGAAGAACCACAGCATGCCCGCCGCCAGCGCAGTGGTGGGCACGGCCACGGCGGCCCAGCGGCCGGACTTGCGGGCCCGGGTGAGGCTGAGCGCAGCGGTGGCGACGGTCGGCAGAAGCCACGGCGATGCTCCGCGCGCGAGGCGTCCACCGAGGAGGCCGACGCGAGGTGCAGAGGTTTGGCTGTGGGGCATGGATGACCTTCGTAGCGGGTGATTGCCGCGCCGCAAACTGGGGGACGGGACGGCGGCTTTACTGGAATGCTATCGGTTGCACGCAACAACTGGGCAAGCCAGAAGCCGAGTCGATGTCCGTCGGCCAGTGACTGGATGTGACCTTTTCCCCGAAATGATTCGGACATTTCGGGGCTAAGGCGTACTTTCAGCCCTGGAGTCGGTACTCCTCGAGCAGGCGTCGCCCAATGATCATTTTTTGGATCTCGGCGGTACCTTCACCGATCAGCAGCATCGGGGCCTCCCGGTAGAGGCGCTCGATCTCGTACTCCTTCGAGAAGCCGTAGCCGCCGTGGATGCGGAAGGCGTCCTCGACCACCTCCTTGCAGTACTCGGAGGCGAGGTACTTCGCCATCCCTGCTTCGAGGTCGTTTCGTTCCCCGGAGTCCTTTTTGCGTGCTGCATTGACCATCATCGCATGGGCGGCCTCGACCTTGGTAGCCATCTCGGCCAGCTTGAACTGGATCGCCTGGTGCTCGGCGATGGCCTTACCGAAAGTGTGACGTTGCTGGGCATATGAGACACCCAACTCGAACGCACGCTGAGCGACGCCACAGCCACGTGCCGCCACGTTGACGCGGCCGACCTCGACGCCGTCCATCATTTGGTAAAACCCGCGACCGGTTGCCCCGCCGAGGACCCGATTGGCCGGAATGCGCAGGCCGTCCATGATCAGCTCGGTCGTGTCGACGCCCTTGTAGCCCATCTTGTCGATCTTGCCCGGGATGGTCAGACCGGGACGCACCTCGCCGAACCCGGCCTCCTTCTCGATCAGGAAGGTCGTCATCGACTTGTGGGGGGCCGTGCCCTCCGGGTGGCCTTCGTCACTGCGCACGAGGACGGCGACGAGCGTGGAGGTGCCGCCGTTCGTCAGCCACATCTTCTGGCCGTTCAGGACGTACTCGTCGCCGTCCTTCACCGCCTTGGACGTGATGGCCGACACGTCCGAGCCCAGACCCGGCTCGGACATCGAGAACGCGCCGCGGATCTCGCCCGCCGCCATCCGCGGCAGGAAGTGGTCCTTCTGCTCCTGGGTGCCGTGCTGCTTGATCATGTACGCCACGATGAAGTGGGTGTTGATGATGCCCGAGACGGACATCCAGCCCCGCGCGATCTCCTCCACGCACAGCGCGTAGGTGAGCAGGGACTCACCGAGACCGCCGTACTCCTCCGGGATCATCAGGCCGAAGAGGCCGAGCTCCTTGAGGCCGTCGACGATCTGCTGCGGGTACTCGTCGCGGTGCTCCAGCTGGGTCGCGACCGGGATGATCTCCTTGTCGACGAACTCGCGGACGGTCTTGAGGATCTCCCGCTGGACGTCGTTGAGGCCGGCGGTCTGGGCAAGTCGGGTCATGGTGCTACTTCCCCTGTTCCTTCAGCGTGGGCCGGCCGGGCTGCTCGCCGCCGCGCTCCGTGATGTACGTCTCGGTCGGGACCATCACCTTGCGCCGGAAGACGCAGACGAGGGTGCCGTCCTGCTTGTATCCCTTGGTCTCGACGTAGACGATGCCGCGGTCGTCCTTCGACTTCGACGGGGTCTTGTCGAGGACCGTGGTCTCGCCGTAGAGCGTGTCGCCGTGGAAGGTCGGCGCCACGTGCCGCAGGGACTCGATCTCCAGGTTGGCGATGGCCTTCCCGGAGACGTCCGGCACGGACATGCCGAGCAGCAGCGAGTAGATGTAGTTGCCCACGACCACGTTCTTGCCGAAGTCGGTCGTGTTCTCGGCGTAGTTGCTGTCCATGTGCAGCGGGTGGTGGTTCATGGTCAGCAGGCAGAAGAGGTGGTCGTCGTACTCGGTGACCGTCTTTCCGGGCCAGTGCTTGTAGACCGCGCCGATCTCGAACTCTTCGTAGGTGCGTCCGAACTGCATGGTGCCTAGCCCTCCGGGATCTCGAACTTGGTGGTGCGCTGCATGCCCGCGGCGCGCCCCTTGCCGGAGATGACCAGCGCCATCTTGCGGCTGGCCTCGTCGATCATCTCGTCGCCGAGCATCGCGGAGCCCTTCTTGCCGCCGGCCTCCGAGGTGCACCAGTCGTAGGCGTCCAGGATCAGCTCGGCGTGGTCGTAGTCCTCCTGCGAGGGGGAGAAGACCTCGTTCGCCGCGTCCACCTGACCGGGGTGCAGCACCCACTTGCCGTCGAAGCCGAGGGCGGCGGCGCGGCCGGCGACCTCGCGGTAGCCGTCCACGTTCTTGATCTGGAGGAAGGGGCCGTCGATCGCCTGGAGGTCGTGCATGCGGGCCGCCATCAGGATCCGCATCAGGATGTAGTGGTAGGCGTCCGCGCCGTAGCCGGGCGGCTGCATGCCCACGACCAGCGACTTCATGTTGATCGAGGCCATGAAGTCGGCCGGGCCGAAGATGATGGTCTCCAGGCGCGGCGAGGCGGCGGCGATCGCGTCGACGTTCACCAGGCCCTTGGCGTTCTCGATCTGCGCCTCGATGCCGATCTTGCCGACCTCGAAGCCCATGGTCTTCTCGATCTGCGTCAGCAGCAGGTCGAGGGCCACCACCTGCTGGGCGTCCTGGACCTTGGGCAACATGATGCAGTCGAGGTTCTGGCCCGCGCCCTCGACGACCGTGATCACGTCGCGGTAGGTCCAGTGCGTGGTCCAGTCGTTCACCCGCACGACCCGGGTCTTGCCGGTCCAGTCACCGTTGTTGAGCGCGTCCACGATCGTGTGGCGGGCGCCCTCCTTGGCGAGCGGGGCGCAGGCGTCCTCCAGGTCGAGGAAGACCTGGTCGGCCGGCAGGCCCTGGGCCTTCTCCAGGAAGCGCGGGTTGGAACCCGGCACCGCGAGACAGGAGCGGCGCGGCCGCAGCCGGTTGACCGGGGAAGAGGGCGTGGTCATGCGGGGACCTCCGTGCTTGCGACGTTCTCTAGTGGGTGGAGCTTGTTCGCCTTGCGGATCTCGTCGACGATACGGCCGATGATCTCCGTGATGCCGAAGTCCTTCGGGGTGAAGACGGCGGCGACGCCGGCCGCCTTCAGGGTGACGGCATCGGCGTTCGGAATGATGCCCCCGACGATGACGGGGATGTCACCCGCCCCCGCCGCCCGGAGGCGTTCCAGGACGTCGGGGACCAGCGCGCAGTGCGAGCCGGACAGGATCGACAGCCCCACGCAGTGCACGTCCTCGGCCAGCGCGGCCGTGGAGATCTCCTCGGGGGTGAGCCGGATGCCCTGGTAGACCACCTCGAACCCGGCGTCGCGGGCCCGCACGGCGATCTGCTCGGCCCCGTTGGAGTGCCCGTCCAGGCCCGGCTTGCCGACCAGCAGGCGCAGCCGCCCGGCGCCCAGGTCCTCGGCGGTACGGGTCACCTTGGCGCGGACCTCCGCCATCGGCGTGCCCGGCTCGGCGGTGACCGCGACCGGCGCCGAGGAGACCCCGGTCGGCGCCCGGAACTCGCCGAAGACCTCGCGCAGGGCGCTGGCCCACTCGCCGGTGGTGACACCGGCGCGGGCGCACTCCAAGGTGGCCTCCATCAGGTTCTCGGTCCCGGCCGCGGCCTCCTTGAGCCGGTCCAGGGACTGCCCGACGGTCGGGAAGACGAAGGGGTCGCCGCCGCCCTGGCGCTCCGAGGACTCCTGCCGCTCCGCGCGCCAGCGCCCGATGCGCTCGACGGTCAGCGCTTCCACCGCGCCGTCCACCGTCATGATCGCGCCGTCCAGGTCGGCGGTCAGCGGGTTCGGCTCGGTCTGCTGGAAGCAGTTGACGCCGACGATCTTGTCCTCGCCGTCCTCGATCCGGGCCCGCCGCTCGGCGTGCGAGGAGACCAGCTGGGACTTCAGGTAGCCGGACTCGACGGCGGCCATGGCCCCGCCCATCTCCTGGATCCGCTCGATCTCCGCCATGCACTCGGCGACCAGGGAGTCCACCTTGGCCTCGATGACGTGCGAGCCCGCGAAGATGTCCTCGTACTCCAGCAGGTCGCTCTCCAGCGCGAGCACCTGCTGGATGCGCAGCGACCACTGCTGGTCCCAGGGCCGGGGCAGGCCCAGCGCCTCGTTCCAGGCGGGCAGCTGCACGGCGCGGGCGCGGGCGTCCTTGGAGAGGGTCACCGCCAGCATCTCCAGCACGATCCGCTGGACGTTGTTCTCCGGCTGCGCCTCGGTCAGTCCGAGGGAGTTGACCTGGACGCCGTAGCGGAAGCGGCGCTGCTTGTCGTTCTCGATGCCGTAGCGCTCGCGGGTGACCCGGTCCCAGATCCGGCCGAAGGCGCGCATCTTGCACATCTCCTCGATGAAGCGGACGCCCGCGTTCACGAAGAAGGAGATGCGGGCGACCACCTCGCCGAAGCGCTCCGGCGGGACCTGGCCCGAATCGCGGACCGAGTCCAGCACGGCGATGGCCGTGGACATCGCGTACGAGATCTCCTGGACCGGAGTGGCCCCCGCCTCCTGCAGGTGGTAGCTGCAGATGTTGATGGGGTTCCACTTCGGGATGTGGTTGACCGTGTACGCGATCATGTCCGTCGTCAGTCGGAGCGAGGGCCCGGGCGGGAAGACGTGCGTCCCGCGCGAGAGGTACTCCTTGACGATGTCGTTCTGCGTGGTGCCCTGGAGCTGGGCGATGTCCGCGCCCTGCTCCTCGGCGGCCACTTGGTAGAGCGCCAGCAGCCACATGGCGGTGGCGTTGATCGTCATCGAGGTGTTCATCTGCTCCAGGGGGATGTCCTGGAACAGCCGCCGCATGTCGCCGAGATGGGAGACGGGAACGCCGACCCGGCCGACCTCGCCGCGGGCGAGGATGTGGTCGGGGTCGTATCCGGTCTGCGTCGGCAGGTCGAAGGCGACCGACAGACCCGTCTGGCCCTTGGCGAGGTTGCGGCGGTACAACTCGTTGGACGCCTCGGCCGTGGAGTGACCGGCGTACGTCCGCATGAGCCACGGCCGGTCCTTCTGGCGCTCTGTCATCTCAAGCGATCCTTAAGCCCTTTGGCGTCTCAGACGTCGCGGAAACGGTTGATGGCGTCGAGGTGCGTCTCGCGCATCTCGTGGTCGCGCACGCCCAGCCCCTCGGAGGGGGCCAGCGCGAGGACGCCGACCTTGCCCTGGTGCAGGTTGCGGTGGACGTCGTAGGCGGCCTGGCCGGTGTCCTCCAGGGAGTACACCTTCGACAGGGTGGGGTGGATCTTGCCCTTGGCGACCAGGCGGTTGGCCTCCCACGCCTCGCGGTAGTTCGCGAAGTGCGAGCCGATGATGCGCTTGAGTGACATCCACAGGTAGCGGTTGTCGTACTCGTGCATGTAGCCCGAGGTGGAGGCGCAGGTGGTGATGGTGCCGCCCTTGCGGGTGACGTAGACGCTGGCGCCGAAGGTCTCGCGGCCCGGGTGCTCGAAGACGATGTCGATGTCCTCGCCGCCGGTCAGTTCGCGGATGCGCTTGCCGAAGCGCTTCCACTCGCGCGGGTCCTGGGTGTGCTCGTCGCTCCAGAACTTGTAGCCCTCGGCGTTGCGGTCGATGATCGACGTCGCGCCCATGGCGCGGCAGATGTCCGCCTTCTGCTCGCTGGAGACGACGCAGATCGGGTTCGCGCCGCCGGCCAGGGCGAACTGCGTGGCGTAGGAGCCGAGTCCACCGCTGGCGCCCCAGATCAGGACGTTGTCGCCCTGCTTCATGCCGGCGCCGTTGCGGGAGACCAGCTGGCGGTAGGCGGTGGAGTTGACCAGGCCCGGCGAGGCGGCCTCCTCCCAGCTGAGGTGATCCGGCTTGGGCATCAGCTGGTTGGACTTGACGAGCGCGATCTCGGCGAGGCCGCCGAAGTTGGTCTCGAAGCCCCAGATCCGCTGCTCGGGGTCGAGCATCGTGTCGTTGTGGCCGTCCGAGGACTCCAGTTCGACCGAGAGGCAGTGCGCGACGACCTCGTCGCCGGGCCGCCAGGCGTTGACGCCGGGGCCGGTGCGCAGGACGACGCCCGCGAGGTCGGAACCGATCACGTGGTACGGCAGGTCGTGCCGCTTGGTCAGCTCCGAGAGGCGCCCGTAGCGCTCCAGGAAGCTGAAGGTGGACACGGGCTCGAAGATCGAGGTCCACACGGAGTTGTAGTTGACCGAGGAGGCCATGACGGCCACCAGGGCTTCGCCCGGGCCGAGTTCGGGCACCGGGACCTGGTCCAGGTGCAGGGACTTGCGCGGGTCCTTCTCGCGGGTGGTGAGTCCCGCGAACATGTCCGCCTCGTCCTTGTGCACGGTGATCGCGCGGTAGGAGTCGGGGAGCGGCAGGGCCGCGAAGTCGGCGGCCGTCGCGGCCTGCGACTGGATCGCGTCCAGGATGTCCTTCACGGTGGTGCCTCCGGCTAGCGCTGAGGGAACGCTGAGGGGTCAACGAAGGTGGAGCAAGAGCGAGGGTGGTGGTGCTGAGGGTGCTGAGCGTGTGCCGTCGGTCCGGCGGGGGTGGTGCGTGGCGACGCGCGGGTGGCGCGGAGGGTGCCTGTGACGCAGGCGTCCGGGGCGCGTTCCGTGCCGTGGTGGGCGTGGATCGCGGGGACATCCGGACGAGATTCAACGTATGGCACCCCGTGTCACTCGGCAAGGCACTGCGTGCCAAAAACTTCTCTCATTTGCCGATTGACCTGCACGGATGAGCGATGATCGATCAGAGTTACCCACGAGTAGGGGCAAGGCGGACACAACGAAAGGGCCGCCCCCACAGCGGGAGCGGCCCTTGTGACGCCAGTGGCTATCTGTTGCGCAGCGCCTCTTCGATCGTGCGCATGACCTCGTCGAGCGGCGCGTCCGTACGGGCCACCGCGACCAGTACCTCGCCCTCGGTGCGGACGGCGGCGGCCGGGGTTGGCGCCCCGACCTGGGAGCGCCCCGCGCCGATCCCGGAACCGAAGGTCTTGCGCACGATCGAGAAGGCGTGGTCCAGCTGGCCCTCCACGTCCCCCTGGCCGCCCGCCCGCAGCCAGCGCCGCAGCACGTGGTTGTGGGCGGTGACCACCGCGGAGGCGGCCACCTCGGCGAGCAGCGGATCGTCGTTGCCGGCGTGGTGGTCCTGCTCGTCGAAGTGGGCCAGCAGGTAGCGCGTGAACAGCCGCTCGTAGCGGGCCACCGAAGCGATCTCGCGCTCCCGCAGCGCCGGGACCTCGCGGGTCAGCCGGTAGCGCTCCACCGACACCGCCGGGGAGGCGGCGTACATCTTCATGACTTCCTTGATCCCGCGGCACACCGTGTCGAGCGGGTGCTCGTGCGCCGGGGCCACGTCCAGGACCGCCTCGGCCCGGGTCAGGGTGTCGTCGTGGTCCGGGAAGATCGCCTCTTCCTTGGACCGGAAGTGGCGGAAGAAGGTCCGTCGCGCGACCCCCGCCGTCGCGGCGATCTCGTCGACCGTGGTGGCCTCGTACCCCTTCGTCGCGAACAGCTCCATGGCCGCGGCGGCCAGCTCGCGGCGCATCTTGAGGCGCTGGGCGGCCGCCCGGGTACCCGCGGGGCTCTCCGGAGTGTCGGAGGCCGAGGCGGCGCGGGTCGAGGTCTTGGCGGGCTGGGACATAGACCGAAAGTACTTCATCCGCGCGGCGGGGCGCGCCTGTGGGGCCGGGGACGGGGGTGGATGCGGGGGAGGGCCCGCACTGGGCTCGGTGGGTATGTCCCGCCGTGAGGGTCCGGCAGTCCCGAGCAGCCCTCCCCACGCATCCGGCTCGGATGCCCGCCGGTCGGGCCGTGGCCTACCGGCGGGCGTACTCACGGAAACCGCGGCCGGTCTTCCGGCCGAGGCAGCCCGCGGCGACGAGGTGCTCCAGGAGCGGGGAGGGCGCCAGGCCCGGGTCCCGGAACTCCTTGTGGAGGACCTTCTCGATGGCGAGGGAGACGTCCAGACCGACCACGTCGAGCAGTTCGAAGGGACCCATCGGGTACCCGCCGCCCAGCTTCATCGCGGCGTCGATCTCGTCCAGGCTCGCGTAGTGCTGCTCGACCATCTTGATCGCGTTGTTCAGGTACGGGAACAGGAGCGCGTTCACGATGAAACCGGCGCGGTCCCCGCAGTCCACCGGGTGCTTGCGCACCTTCAGGCAGATCCCGCGGACCGTGGCGTGCACGTCGTCGGCGGTGAGGACCGTACGGACCACCTCGACGAGCTTCATGGCGGGGGCCGGGTTGAAGAAGTGCATGCCGATCACGTCCTGCGGGCGCGAGGTGGCGCGGGCGATCGCGATCACCGGCAGGGACGAGGTGGTCGTCGCCAGCACCGCCCCCGGCCGGCACACCTTGTCCAGGGTCGCGAAGAGCTCCTGCTTGACCGCCAGGTCCTCGGCGACCGCCTCGACGGCCATGTCCACCTCGGCGAAGGCGTCCAGCGAACCGGCCGGGGAGATCCGCTCCAGGGTCCGCTCGGCGGCCTCGGCCGTGAGGCGGCCCTTGTCCACCGCGCGGGCCAGGGACTTGCCGATCGCGGCCTTCGCCGCGTCCGCCTTCTCCTGGCTGCGGGCCGCCAGCACCACGGAGTAGCCCGCCTGCGCGAAGACCTGGGCGATGCCGCTGGCCATCGTGCCGGAACCGGCCACGCCAACCGTGGACACGGGACGGCTGGAGGCGATCACGGCCCCGTCGAGCGGGGTCTGCAGGTCGCGCACGATGACCGGGCTGCCCTGCGCCTCGTAGGTGTAGAAGCCGCGCCCGGACTTGCGGCCGGTCAGACCGGCCTCGGCGAGGTGGCCGAGGATGGGGGCCGGGGCGTGCAGGCGGTCGCCGGAGGAGGCGTACATGGCCTCCAGGACCGTACGGGCGGTGTCGACGCCGATCAGGTCGAGCAGGGCCAGCGGGCCCATCGGCAGGCCGCAGCCCAGCTTCATGGCCGCGTCGATGTCCTCGCGGGAGGCGTACTTGGCCTCGTACATGGCGGCGGCCTGGTTCAGGTAGCCGAAGAGCAGCCCGTCCGCGACGAAACCGGGCCGGTCGCCGACGGCCACGGGCTCCTTGCCGAGCTCGCGGGCGAGCGTCGTGACGGCCTCGACGGCGGTCGGCGCGGTGAGCACGCAGGAGACGACCTCGACGAGCTTCATGGCCGGGGCCGGGTTGAAGAAGTGCAGGCCCAGCACCCGCTCGGGGCGCAGCGACTCGGCGGCGAGCCGGGTCACGGACAGCGCGTTCGTACCGGTGGCGAGGATGGTGTCGGGGCGCACGATGGTGTCCAGCGCGGCGAAGACCTGCTGCTTGAGCTCGTAGGACTCCGGGACGACCTCGATGACGAGATCGGCGTCGGCGGCGGCCGACAGCTCGCCGAAGGTGCGGAAGCGGGAGAGGACGGCGTCCCGCTCCTGCTCGGTGAGCTGCTCGCGGGCGACCGAGCGGGCGGTGGCGGAGGCCAGGGCGGCGGTGGCCCGCCGGGCGGCGCTCTCGTCGGTGTCGATGCCGATGACCTCGCGGCCGGCCCGGGCGAGGACCTCGGCGATGCCGGCGCCCATGGTGCCGAGACCGACGACGGCGATCGTCTGCAGGGCGGCGGGGCCGGAAGGGGACGGGGTGGGCTGACTGGACTGACGGTCCATCGCGGGACTCCAGTGAAGAGTGACGACTGAGGGAGGGCGCGCGGCTGGGGCGCGCCGGATGCCGTGCGGGGCGGGGCGCCGGTACGGGCCTGGGCCCGGGCGGGCGGATGCCGTGCAGGGCGGTGCCGTGCGGGGCGGAGAGCGGCGGACCCTGTCCCGGGGCCGCGCCGTAAGAACATCGGTACCCGAGGAGATCGGAGCACCGGACCGACTGACACGGGGGCGGCTGCGTCACCAGGCCGCCCTCGTACGTGTTGAGAAGGACAGTAACCCGTCGGTAACCAGTTGGCCAGAGCACGGGAGATGTGACGTACGCCGCTCCCGCGCGCGCCGACCGCCCTAGGGTGGGTCGGGTGAACGTGTTGGAGCGGCTGCGGGAAGAGGCGGACCAAGCGCCGGAGTACGAGGCGCTGTTGACGGCGCGGCCGGACGCCCTGGCCGCGTCCCTGACGGCGGCGGGCCGCCCGCTGTGGGCCCGTGAGCTGGCGGCCTACCGGCTGGGGCTGGCCGGTGACCGGCGGGCCTTCGAGTCGCTGGTGCTGCTGCTCAACCACCGGGACCCGCCGCGCTGCGAGGCCGCCGCGCAGGCCCTGGCGGTGCTGAACGACCCCCGGACCGCCCGCGCGGCGGCGGCCCTGGCCACCAACGAACTGCGCACGGCCTACGCGCTGCACCCGGTCCGGCTCCTGGTGGCGCTGCGGGCTCCCGAATCCGCCCCCGCCCTGATCGCCACGCTGGCCCGGCTGCTGGGGCCGCACGATCCGTACTGGCGGGTGGCGCTCGCCTGTGTGGAGGGGCTGGGCGCCCTCGCCGACCCGCGGGGCCGGGACGTGCTGACCCGGGCCCAGTCCCATCCACGTCTCGCGGTGGCCGCGACGCGGGCCCTGCGGGAGCTGGACGCCCCCGCGTAGGGCCCCGCGGCGCGGGCCGCGCGGTCAGCCGCGGAAGCCCAGCATTCCGTGCAGGGTCGCGCCGCCGGCCGTGGGCGCGACGGCGCGGGTGGCCGCGGCCGGCTGGGGGTCGGGGCGGGCGGCGCAGGTGGCGTCGGCCGCCCTGCCCGTCGTCAGGTAGGTGGCCAGCTTCTCGTCCAGGCAGGTGTTGCCGCTCAGCGCGATGCCGTGGTTGCCGCCGCCCTCCTCGACGACCAGGGCCGAGTTCTTGAGCTTCTCGTGCATGCTCCTGCCGCCCTCGAAGGGGGTCGCCGCGTCCAAGGTGGCCTGGAAGAGCAGCGCGGGCGGCAGCTCGGCGTTGGTGACGTCCGGCGCGGCCAGCTGCTCGGTCGGCCAGAAGGCGCACGGGGCGTTGTACCAGGCGTTGTTCCAGGTCATGAAGGGTGCCTCGGCGTGCGTGCGCCACATGTCGGCGCGCCAGCGGTTCCAGTCCTTCGGCCAGGCCGAGTCCCGGCACTGGACCGCCGTGTAGACGCTGTAGCTGTTGCCGGCGGACGGCTCGACCGCGCCGAACCGCGCGTAGGCGGCGACCAGGGGCTTGGTGTCGCCGCCCTGCGCGTAGGCGGCGAAGGCCTCCGCGAGGTTCGGCCAGTAGCCGTTGTAGTAGCCGCCCGGCATGAAGGTGTCCTCCAGCTCGGCCGGGCCCACCGTGCCGCCCGCCGGGGCGGTGCGCAGGTCCTCGCGCATGGCGTACCAGCGCCGCTCGACCCGCGCCGGATCGGTGCCCAGGTGGTAGGTGGCGTCGTGCCGGGCCACCCAGGCCAGGAAGGCCTTGTGGCGGGCGTCGAAGGCCCGGTCCTGCGCGAGGTTGTCGCCGTACCAGACCCCGCCGGGATCGACGATGGAGTCCAGCACCAGCCGGTGCACGCGCTCCGGGTGCTGCTTGGCGTACACGGCGCCCAGGTAGGTCCCGTAGGAGTAGCCGAAGTAGCTGATCCGCGGGGCGCCCAGGGCGACCCGCAGCAGCTCGATGTCGCGCGCGGCGGACACGGTGTCGATGTAGGGCAGGACGTCCGCGTGCTTGGTGCGGCAGGACTCGGCGAAGGACTTCACCCGCTCCAGGTTGGCCTGCTCGACGGCCGGGTCGAAGGGGACCGAGTCCGGGCGCACGGGCTTGAAGTGGCCCGCGCCGCAGTCCAGGGCCGGTTCGCTCCTGCCGACCCCGCGCGGGTCGAAGCCGATGACGTCGAACTGGGCGGCCACCGCCTTGGGGAGCGCGGAGGCGACGTACCCGGCGAGGGAGCGCCCGCTGCCGCCGGGGCCGCCGGGATTGACCAACAGGGGTCCCTGGGAGGTCCTGGCGGTGTGCGGAACCCGGGTGAGGGCCAGCGAGATCTGCCGACCGGCGGGCCGTTCGTGGTCCAGCGGGACCGCGAGCGACGCGCACTGCAGGGTCGGGTAGCGCGCGGTCTTGCAGTCGGTCCAGCGCAGGGTCGCGGCGGCCGGGGCCGCGGCGGCGGGCGGGCTCGCGAGGGCGGTGGCGACGGTGGCGGCGGACAGCAGCATCGCGGCGCGCTTCGTCAAGGGGCGGATCATGGGGCCTCCCAGCCGAGGGTTCTGGGCGGAATCGTCCCGGAACAGGGGGGTGGAAGACGGGATTGTGCGACGTATTGGCCCGATCTGATGACGCTTCAGCGGCGGGCCCGGCCGCAGATGGAGTACGGCCGTGGCGTCCGCGCTGCCCCGGCCCCGGCCCGGAGGCGGATTTGGGCGCCCGGGGCGGAGGTGATTGGCTTGCGCGGGACGAGTGAACACAACTGCTGGAGGAACAGCTATGGCGCAGGTCGAGGCCACCACGGAGCGGATCATCGCGGCTGACGCGGAAACCGTGTTCGACGCGCTGGCGGACTACAGCGGCACCCGGGGCAAGCTGCTCCCCGAGCACTTCAGCGAGTACGAGGTGCGCGAGGGCGGCGACGGCGAGGGCACCCTGGTCCACTGGAAGCTCCAGGCCACCAGCAAGCGCGTGCGCGACTGCCTGCTGGAGGTCACCGAGCCCACCGACGGACAGCTCGTGGAGAAGGACCGCAACTCCTCCATGGTCACCACCTGGACCGTCACCCCGGCGGGCGAGGGCTCGTCCAGGGCCGTGGTCAGCACCGTGTGGAACGGCGCCGGCGGCATCGGCGGCTTCTTCGAGCGGACCTTCGCGCCCAAGGGCCTGGGCCGCATCTACGACAGCGTGCTGGCGAACCTGGCCGCCGAGGTCGAGAAGGGCTAGTACCCGCCCCCCCCGGACCGGTGGGCACGCCCTGGGCGGCTCACCGGTTCGAGTGGACTTCCCGGACCGGCGCCGACCGGCGCGCCGCACCCTGGGCGCGGGCGGGGGCCGTGGATAGGCTGGGACCCCTGCGTCGCGACCGACCGCCCGGGGGCCCTGATGAAGATCCTCGTCTCCGCCGACATGGAAGGCGCCACCGGCGTCACCTGGCCCGCGGACGTCCTGCCCGGCACCCCCCAGTGGGAGCGCTGCCGGGCGCTGTTCACCTCCGACGTGAACGCGGCCGCCCTCGGCTTCTTCGACGGCGGCGCCGACGAAGTGCTCGTCAACGAAGCCCACTGGACCATGCGCAACCTGCTGCTGGAGCGGCTCGACGAGCGCGTCCAGATGCTCACCGGCCGCCACAAGGCCCTCTCCATGGTCGAGGGGGTCCAGCACGGGGACGTCGACGGGATCGCCTTCGTCGGCTACCACACGGGCGCGGGCGAGGAGGGCGTCCTCGCCCATACCTACCTCGCCAACTCCATCACCGGGGTGTGGGTGAACGGCGTCCGGGCGAGCGAGGGGCGGCTGAACTCCCTCGTGGTCGCCGAGTACGGCGTCCCGGTCGTCCTGGTCACCGGCGACGACCTGACCTGCGTGGACGCGGCCGGCTACGCCCCGCGCGCCCGGAGCGTCGCGGTGAAGGACCACGTCTCGCGCTACGCCGCGGTGTGCCGCACCCCCGCCCGGACCGCCGCCGACATCCGCTCCGCCGCCAAGGCGGCCACCGCCCTCGCCGTGCGCCACGCACCGGTGGCCGGCGGCCCCTTCACCGTCGAGGTCGAGTTCGACGCCGAGCACCTGGCGATGGCCGCGACCGTCGTGCCGGGGGTCGAGCGGGCCGGGGAGCGCAGGATCGCCTACACCAGCGGGGCGATGTACGAGGGGATCCGGACCTTCAAGACGGTCACGACGATCGTCTCCGCAGCGGTGGAGGAGCAGTATGGGTGACATGGAACAGGTTCTGGATTCTCTGGTCCCGATGGACGTGCGGGACGAGGCGGCCGTCGACCGGCTGGCGCTCGACGAGGTCGTCGAGTTCACCTCCGGCCTCATCCGCATCGACACCACCAACCGCGGCGGCGGTGACTGCCGGGAACGCCCGGCCGCCGAGTACGCCGCCGAACGCCTCGCCGCGGCCGGGCTGGAGCCCGTGATCCTGGAGCGCACCGCGGGCCGCTCGAACGTGGTCGCCCGGATCGCGGGCTCCGATCCCGCGGCCGACGCGCTGCTCGTCCACGGCCACCTGGACGTCGTGCCCGCCGAGGCGGCCGACTGGAGCGTGGACCCCTTCTCCGGCGAGGTCCGCGACGGGGTGGTGTGGGGTCGCGGGGCCGTCGACATGAAGAACATGGACGCGATGGTCCTCGCCGTCGTCCGGGCCTGGGCCCGGGCCGGGGTCAAGCCGCGCCGCGACATCGTGATCGCCTTCACCGCCGACGAGGAGGACAGCGCCGTCGACGGCTCCGACTTCCTCGTCCGCCGGCACGCGGACCTCTTCGAGGGCTGTACGGAAGGACTCAGCGAATCGGGTGCCTTCACCGTCCACGCCGCGTCCGGCGGGCCCCTCTACCCGGTCGCGGCCGGCGAACGCGGCACCGCCTGGCTGACGTTGACCGCCCACGGCACCGCGGGACACGGATCCAAGCCGAACCGGGCCAATGCCGTCACCCGGCTCGCCGCCGCCGTCGCCCGGATCGGCGCGCACGAATGGCCCGTGCGGATCACCGACACCGTCGCCGCCTGCCTCACCGAACTCGCCGCGCACCAGGGGATGTCCGTCGACCCGAAGGCCCCCGGATTCGACCTCGACGCCCTGCTGGAACGGCTCGGACCCGTCCGCGCCCTGGTCGAGGGGACCCTGCGCAACAGCGCCAACCCCAGCATGCTCAACGCCGGTTACAAGGTCAACGTCATCCCGGGGCGCGCCACCGCCCACATCGACGGCCGGATGCTGCCCGGCGGCGAGGCGGAGTTCCGCGCGACCCTGGACGCGCTCACCGGTCCCGACGTCGCATGGGAGTTCCACCACCGCGAGGTGGCCCTCGAAGCGCCGGTCCACGGCCGGACCTTCGCCGTCCTGCGGGAGGCCGTCGAACACTTCGACCCCGAAGGCCGGGTGGTCCCCTTCTGCATGGCGGGCGGCACCGACGCCAAACAGTTCTCCCGCCTCGGGATCACCGGCTACGGCTACTCCCCGCTCAAGCTGCCTCCCGGTTTCGACTATTGGTCGCTCTTCCACGGGGTGGACGAGCGGGTCCCCGTCGAGGCCCTGCACTTCGGGGTCAAGGTCCTCGACCGCGCGCTGCGGACCCTGTGATGGCGCCCTCCGTACCCGCGCAGCCCGCCGTGCCGACCGCGCCCTACGGCACCTGGCCCTCACCCGTCACCGCCGCGCTCGCCGCCGCGCACGACGGTCGCCCCGAGTACCTGGGCACGGTCGGCGCCGAGGTGTGGTGGACCGAACCGCGCCCGGACGAGGGCGGCCGCCGCATTCTGGTCCGCAGACCGGCCGACGGCGGCCCCGCCGCCCCCGCGCTGCCCGCGCCGTGGAACGTGCGCAGCGGCTTCACCGAATACGGTGGTCGGCCCTGGACGGGGCGCGAACGCGGCCCGGGCGAGGGCCCGTTGATCGTCTTCACGCACTTCGCCGACCAGCGGATGTACGCGTACGAGCCGGACGCGCCCGGCGCCCGCCCCCGCCCGCTGACCCCCCTCGGCACGGTCGGCGCCGGGCTGCGCTGGGTGGACCCGGTGCTGCGCGAGGGCGCCGTGTGGTGCGTCATGGAGGAGTTCACCGGACCCGCGCCGACCGACGTGCGCCGGGTCCTGGCGGCCGTACCGCTGGACGGATCCGCCGCCGAGGACCGCTCGGCGGTGCGCGAACTCACCGACGACCGCCACCGGTTCAGCACCGGCGTGCGGCTCTCGCCGGACGGGCGGCGGGCCGCGTGGCTGGTCTGGGACCATCCGCGGATGCCCTGGGACGGCACCGAACTGCTGCTGGCCGAGGTCACCGACGAGGGCGGCCTCGCCGGTGTCCGCACCGTGCTCGGCGGCCCCGACGAGGCCGTCGCCCAGGTCGCGTGGGCCGCCGACGGAAGCCTGTTGGCCGTCAGCGACCGGGGCGGTTGGTGGAACCCGTACCGGGTGAGCCCCACCGGCGGCGCCCCCGTCAACCTCTGCCCGCGCGAGGAGGAGTTCGGCGGCCCGCTCTGGAAGCCGGGCCTCGCGTGGCTCGCACCCCTGGCGGAAGGGACCGTCGCCGTCCTGCACGGACAGGGCTCCTCGGTGCTCGGCGTCCTCGACCCGGAGACCGGCGACCTGGTGGACGCGGCCGGCCCCTGGACCGCCTGGCAGCCCACCCTCGCCGCGCACGGCACCCGCGTCTACGGCGTCGCGGCCAGCCCGCGCAGCCCGTACGAGGTGGTCGAGCTGGACACGGCGAGCGGCCACGCCCGGCCCCTGGTGAGCGAAGGCGGCGCCCGTCGGCCCGGCCCGGTGGACCCGGCGTACTACCCGGAGCCGCAGAGCCGGACCTTCCTCGGCCCCGACGACCACGAGATCCACGCGCACGTCTACCCGCCCCACCACCCCACCCTGCGGGCCCCCGCCGACGAACTCCCGCCGTACGTGGTGTGGGCGCACGGCGGCCCCACCGACCACGTGCCGCCCGTGCTCGACCTGCACATCGCCTACTTCACCTCCCGCGGCATCGGAGTGGCCGAGGTCAACTACGGCGGCTCCAGCGGCTACGGGCGGGCCTACCGGGAGCGGCTGCGCGAACAGTGGGGCGTGGTCGACGTGGACGACTGCGCCGCGGTGGCCCGCGCGCTGGCCGCCGAGGGCACCGCCGACCCGCGGCGGCTCGCCATCCGGGGCGGCAGCGCGGGCGGTTGGACCGCGGCGGCCTCGCTCGCCGCGACCGACCTCTACGCCTGCGGCACGGTCATCTACCCGGTCCTCGACCTCACCGGCTTCGCCGCCGAGACCCACGACCTGGAATCGCGCTACGTCGACGGCCTCGCCGGACCGCCCGAGGCCCTGGCCGTCCGCTGCCGGGACCGCTCGCCGTTGGCCCGCGCCGACCGGATCACCGCACCCTTCGTGCTGCTCCAGGGCCTGGACGACGCGGTGTGCCCGCCCGCACAGGCCGAACGCTTCCTCGCCGCCATGCGCGGGCGCTCGGTGCCCCACGCCTACCTCGCCTTCGCGGGCGAGGGACACGGCTTCCGCCGGGCCGAGACCCTGGTCCGCGCGCTGGAGGCCGAACTGTCCCTGTACGCCCAGACCTTCGGCTTCGAGCGCGGGGACGTGCCGCGCCTGGAGCTGCGCGACTGAGCACCGCTTCGGCCGTCCCGTGCCGGGACCGGAAAGACCCACCGTGCCACGGCGCCCGGCACGGCACTAGCCTGGGCGGATGTCCGAAGCCGAGGGTGTTCCCGCCGATCCCGCCGATCCCGATCCCCGCTACCTCGCCGAGGGCCCCCGGGTGGGCCTGCGCCCCCTGCGCCCCGCCGACGGGCCCGAGTTCACCCGGCGCGTGCGCGAGAGCCGGACGCTCCACCGACCGTGGCTGTTCCCACCGGCGACGCCCGAGGAGTACGCGGCCTACGCGGCCCGGTTGACCGGCGCGGACGCCGTCGGCGCGGGATTCCTGGTGTGCGAGCGCGACGGCGGGGCGATCGCCGGCTTCGTCAACGTGAACAACATCGTGCGCGGAGCGTTCCAGTGCGGAGCCCTGGGCTACGGCGCCTTCGCGCACGCCGCCGGCCGGGGCCTGCTGACCGAAGGGCTCGGGCTGCTGCTCCGGCACGCGCTGAGCGCTCCCGGCGCGCCCACCGCGCACGGGCTCGGCCTGCACCGGCTGGAGGCGAACGTCCAGCCCGGCAACACCGCCTCGCTCGCCCTCGTACGCCGCCTCGGCCTGCGCCTGGAAGGCCTCTCGCCCGCCTTCCTGCACGTCGACGGGGAATGGCGCGACCACGAACGCTGGGCCATCACCCGGGAGATGCTCGACCCGACGGTGCCGCATCACGCAGGATGAGGAGATGCGAACGATCGTGCTCCTCGACGCCCCGTCCAACCTCGGTCTACGCCCTCCCGTCCCCGGCGCCGTGCCCGGGGTCCACAAACTCGCCGGGGCGCTGCGCGAACAGGGCCTGCTGGCCCGGCTCGGCGCGCGCGAAGGCGGGGTCGTCGTACCGCCGCGCTACGACCTCGGTGACTGGCGGGAGGGCGACGGCGTCTTCCACGCCCGCTCCCTCGCCGCCTACACCGTCGTCCTCGCCGACCGGATCGAGCGGCACCTGCGGGCCGGGGAGTTCCCGGTCGTCCTCGGCGGGGACTGCTCGATCCAGCTCGGCGCCTCCCTCGCGATGCGCCGACTCGGCCGGTTCGGGCTGGCCGCCATCGACGGCTCCGCCGACTTCCGCCATCCCGGCAACGAGGAGCTGAACGGCCCGGTCGGGGCGGCCGGGGGAGAGGAGCTGGCCCTGGCCACCGGGCGCGGGCAGGCCGACCTCAGCGACATCGAGGGCCGCTCGCCCTACCTGCGGGACGAGGACGTACGGCTCTTCGGGCTCCGGGACGGGGACGCGGACCTCCCCGAACTGGCCGCCGCCGGGATCATGGCCGTCACCGTCGGACAGATCCGGGAGGCCGGGGCCGGGCCGGTGGCGCGGGTGGCGCTGGAGGGGCTGCGGCCGCCGGTCACCGACGGCTTCTGGGTGCACCTGGACGCCGACGCGCTGGACCCCGGGGTGATGCCCGCCGTGGACAGCCCCGAGCCGGGCGGGCTGCTCCCGGACGAACTGGGCGAGCTGCTCGCCGTCCTCGTGAAGTCCCCGCGCTGCGTCGGGCTCAACGTCACCGTCTACGACCCCGACCGCGACCCGGACGCCAGTGCGGGCGCGCTCCTCGCCGACCTGGTGGCCGGGGCCTTTGCGTAATCCTGACCGGGTGTGATCCTCCGTATGGCTGTGCTTCGGTCGCCGTGGCGTGTTCCATTTCCCTCATGGCCACGATCGTCCGACGCTCCGTAGTGACGCTGCCCGCAGCCCCGTTGGGGCCCGAGAACCCGCTGCCCACCCTGGGCGGGCCCGCCGAGGTCCACGCGCTCGACGAGCGCGCCCAGGGCGGTCTGCCCCGCGAGATGGTGCGGCAGATCGGCTACGAACCGCTCAGATCGCTGCTGCCGGTCCGGATGCTCGACGGCTACCGGCGCGAGCGCGCGCAGGGCGAGTTCGAGTCCGTCGTGCTGGAGAACGCCCACCTGCGGGTCACCGTGCTGCCCTCCCTCGGCGGCCGCGTCCACTCGATCGTCCACCTGGCGACCGGACGCGAACTGCTCTACCGCAACCCGGTGTTCCAGCCCGCGGCCTTCGCACTCAACGGGGCCTGGTTCTCCGGCGGCATCGAGTGGAACATCGGCGCCACCGGACACACCACCTTGTCCTGCGCCCCGCTGCACGCGGCGCTCGTCCCCGCGCCCGACGGCACCCCCATGGTCCGGATGTGGGAGTGGGAGCGGCTGCGCGACCTGCCCTTCCAGGTGGACCTGTGGCTGCCCGAGGACTCGGAGTTCCTCTTCGTCGGCGTCCGGGTGCGCAACCCGCACGAGCGGCCCGCCCCCGTGTACTGGTGGTCCAACATCGCCGTACCGGAGGACCCCGGCACCCGGGTGCTCGCTCCGGCCGACGAGGCCTGGCACTTCGGCTACGAGCGCGCGCTGCGCCGGATCCCCGTACCGCGGTGGGAGGGCGCGGACCGCACCTACCCGCTGCGCGGCGAGTACCCCGCCGACTACTTCTACGAGGTGGCCGAGGGGGAGCGGCCCTGGATCGCGTCGCTCGACGAAGGGGGGTACGGGCTGGCGCAGACCTCCACCGCGCGGCTGCGCGGGCGCAAGCTCTTCGTGTGGGGCGCGGGGCGGGGCGGCCGGCGCTGGCAGGAGTGGCTGACCGAGCCCGGGACGTCGGGGTACGCGGAGATCCAGGCCGGGCTCGCGCGGACCCAGCTGGAGCACGTACGGCTGGAGGGCGGCGCCGAGTTCAGCTGGTTGGAGGCGTACGGGCCACTGGCCGCGGCGGCCGGGGCGGTGCACGGCGACGACTGGGCGGCGGCCCGGGGCGAGGCCGGGCGGGCGCTGGAGGCGGCGCTGCCCCGGGAGCGGGTGGACGCGGCGTACGCGCGGTGGCTGCCGTACGCCGACCACGAACCGGGGGAGCGCCTGGCCGCCGGGTCGGGCTGGGGCGCGCTGGAGGTGCTGTGCGGCGGCCACGAACTGCCCGGCACCCCCTTCGTCGAAGCGGACCTGGGGGAGGCCCAGGAACCCTGGTCGCAGCTGTGGCGCACGGGGGTGTTCCCGAGTCCGCGCCGGGTGGCACCGCCCGGGCCGAGCCTGGTCGCCGCGCACTGGCGGGACATGCTGGAGACCGCCCCGGCGGACCCGCTGACCGAATACCACCTCGGCGTCGCGCAGTGGCACGCGGGCGACGTGGCCCAGGCGGTGCGCAGTTGGGAACGCGGCCTGGCACTGGCCCCCTCGCGCTGGCCGCTGCTGCGCTGCATGGCGGTCGCGGACCGGCTCGCGGGCGACAAGGAGCGGGCGGCCCAGCGGTACGCGGAGGCCTTCGACGACCTGGTGGAGGAGAGCCGGGGCGGTGCGGCCTGGACGGCCGCCGAGGCCGCCCTGGGCCGGGAGGCGATGACCGCGCTGCTGGCGGCGGGCCGCCCGGCCCGGGCCCGCGCGGTCTGGGAGCGGCTGCGCCCCGCCCTGCGCGAACAGGGCCGCTTCCTGCTGCTGGCCGCCCGGATGCTGGCGGCGGAGGGCCATGTGGGCGCGGCGCTGCGGGTCTTCGAGGAGGGCTTCGAGGTCGCGGACCTGCGCGAGGGGGACGAGGAGCTGGGCGAGGTGTGGACGGCCCTGACCGACCGCCCGCTGCCCCGCCGCTACGACTTCCGCATGCGCCCGTCGCGGACCTGACGGGCGGGGCCGGGCCGCGGCCGGCGGGGTCGGCCGCGGGCCCCGTCAGGCGCGGCACAGGACCTCGCCGTTCAGGACCGAGAACCACGCGTCCGGCTCCCGGCCCCAGGCGCGCCACGCCGCGGCGATCCCGGCCAGGCCGGCGGCCGTGGCGTGGCCGCCCTCCGTGGCGACGCGGGCGTAGGAGGACGCGGTCGTGCGGTCGGCCCACAGTCCGCTCCACCACGCCACCTCCTGCGGCGTCGCGTAGCACCACGAGGTGGCCGTCGCCGTGATGTCGGTGAATCCGGCCGCCTTGGCCCAGGACAGCAGGCGCCGCCCGGCGTCCGGCTCGCCGCCGTTGCCGCGGGCCACCCGCTGGTACAGGGCCTGCCAGTCGTCCAGGCCCGCGACCTCGGGGAACCACGTCATCGCCGCGTAGTCGGCGTCGCGCACGGCGACGATCCCGCCGGGGCGGCACACGCGCCGCATCTCGCGCAGGGCCCGGACCGGATCGCCCACGTGCTGCAGCACCTGGTGGGCGTGGACCACGTCGAAGGAGTCGTCGGGGAAGTCCAGCGCGTGCACGTCGGCCGTGGCGAACTCGATGCCGTCCAGCCCGCGTTCGCGCGCGTACTCCCGGGCCTGGGCGACCACGTCCTCGGCGGCGTCCACGGCGGTGACCCGGCCCGGCGCGACCAGCTCCGCCAGGTCGGCGGTGATCGTGCCCGGCCCGCAGCCGACGTCCAGGACGCTCATGCCCGGGCGCAGTGATCCGGTCAGGTAGGCGGCCGAGTTCGCGGCGGTGCGCCAGCGGTGCGAGCGCAGCACCGATTCGTGGTGTCCGTGGGTGTAGACGGCGCTCTCGCGGGCGGCCTCGGGCGCGCTCTCCATGGCGGTGACTCCTCGTCGTCGAAGCGCTCTCGCAGGGGTGGCGAAGGCGTGTCACCACCGTAGGGGATCATGTCGGAGTATGAGATATGCGTATTGCCATGTGGACACGGTCCCTGTGGGAAAAGGGGATTGGGCGGTCCGGTAGCCGGGGAAACGAGGTGCGAGGACAGTGGGCCACAGGAGGCGGAGCGCCTTGTGAGAGGACGGTGGGACCCGTGGGAGGACATCGGCCGGACGCGCTGCTGGACCAGCACGCGAAGGCGCTGGAGCTCTTCGGCGCGTACGTGCGCAGGATCGACGACGGCCAATGGGGCGCGCCGACCCCCTGCACCGACTGGACCGTGCGGGAGCTGGTCAACCACGTCACCGGCGAACAGCTGTGGATCCCGCCGCTGGTGACCGAGGGGCGGACCGTCGAGGAGGTCGGCGAGTCCCTCTCCGGTGACGTGCTCGGCGCGGACCCGGGCGCCGCCTGGGAGCTGGCCGCGGCCGCCGCCCACGCCGCCTTCACCGCCCCCGGCGCGCTGGAGCGGACCGTGCTGCTCTCCTACGGGCCGACGCGCGCGGCGGCGTACTGCGCGGAGCTGACCGCCGACTGCGTCGTGCACGCCTGGGACCTCGCGCGGGGCATCGGGGCCGACGACCGGCTCCCGGACGGCCTCGTCGAGTTCTCCATCAAGGAGGTCATGCCGTACGCCGACGGGCTGGCGGCCAGTGGAGCGTACGCCGCCCCTCTGGAGGTGCCGGCGGGCGCGGACGCCCAGACGCGGCTGCTGGCGCTGGTCGGGCGCGCGGGCTGAACCGGTCCGGGCCGCGCCGACCGCGCGGGCGCGCGAGGCGCGCGGTGGGCGGGACATCCAGATGAGCGGCAGATCGGGTCAAATAACCGTATAAAGGTCGGGTCGGCCGTGGCGGCCGACCGCCGGAGGTCGGACGGAAGCGGTGATGCGGGCGGTGGCGGGGATGCGGCGCACGGCGGCAGAAGGACGTGGTCCGGTCCGGTACGGTCCCCCGGCCCCGGAACCGGGCCTGCCCGTGCTCCCGGAACTCACCGCCGTCCTCGCGGCCGCCGCGGGCCGCTCGGCCCCCGAGCCCCCGGGAGGCGGCGCGGCCGTGCGCGAGGCCGCCTGCCGCCACTGGGCGCGCCGCGGCCTGCCGGTCGAGCCGGACGCCGTGGCCGCCGGACCGGGCGGCCCCGCGCTGCTGCTCGCGCTGCTCGGCGCGTACGGCGGGGACGTGCTGCTGCCCCGCCCCTGTCCCGCCTGGTGGACCCCGCAGATCCGACTTCTGGGACGGCGCGCCTACCACGTGCCCACCCCGGCGGAATGCGGCGGCGTGCCCGACCCCTACGCCCTGCTGGAGACCGTACGGCGGGTGCGCGCCGAGGGCGGCGACCCCCGGGTGCTGCTGCTGTCGGTGGCCGACGACCCCACCGCGACCGTGCCGCCGCCGGAGGTCCTGCGCGAGGCGTGCGAGGCGGCCGAGTCCGCCGGGCTGTTCGTGATCAGCGACGAGACCTGGCGCGACACCCTGCACCGACCCCACGAGGACGCGGTCCTCAGCCCCGCCGAGATGCTGCCCGACCAGGCCGCCGTGCTGCTCGACCTCTCCGGCGCACTGCTGCCCGGGGGATGGCCCGCGGCCGTCGTGCGCTTCCCCGGCACCGCGCGCGGCACCTGGCTGCGCGCCCGTACGCTCGACGTGCTCACCGCCACCGGAGCGCTCGTGGCGGGTCCCGTCGCCGTGGCCGCCGCGCACGCCCTGGACGAACCGGCCGCCGTCGTCGCCCGCACCCGCTCCGCCGCCGCCCTGCACGCGGCGGTGGCCGCGGCCGCGCACCGCGAGCTGCTCGCCGTCGGGGCCCTGGCCCGGCCCCCGCGCGCGGGGCGCCACCTCTACGCCGACCTGACCCCGCTGCGCGCCGGACTCGCCCGGCACGGCGTCGGCGACGCCATGGAGCTGGAGGACCACCTCGGCGCCCGGCTCGGCGCCCCCGCGCCCGGCGGACAGCGCTTCGACGACGAACTGGGCGCGCTGCGCTTCCGCTTGTCGACCGGCCCGCTGCTGGGCGCCACCGCCGAGGAGCGGCTGGCCGCCCTGCTGGCCCCCGACCCCCTCGCGCTCCCGCACGTACGGCGGTCCCTGGACCGGTTCGCCTCGGTGCTCGCCGAGCTGACCTGATCCGACCGGCCCGACCGGCCGCCGCCGCGCCACCGACCCACCCCGCACCCGATGTGCCGGTGAACGGAGAATCCTTGATGAGGGATCAGACGGAACACCGCGCGGGCGCCTCCGCGCCCCCGCGCCCCGGCGGGCCGGGTCCGTCGCGGGGGGCCCGGCCGTCGGGGGAGGCGCGGGCGCCCGGCGGCGTGCGGGCCCTGGGGGAGGTGCGGCGGTGGCCGCGGTCCTTCGCCGACCGGCTGACCACTCCGCTGCCCGGGCTGCGCGCCTTCGCGCGGCTCGCGCGCGAGGGCGCGCTGCGCCCCCGGCCCGAGGGCCTGCGGGGGATCCCCGACCTGCCCTACGAGCCCGGGCCGCTGCCCGCCGCCGCCCCCGGCACCGTCGCCGTCACCTGGGCCGGGCACGCCAGCTGGGTGCTGCGCCTGGGCGGGCTGACCGTGCTCACCGACCCGGTCTGGTCCCGCCGGATCCTCGGCACGCCCGCCCGGCTGACCCCCGTCGGGGTGCGCTGGGAGGACCTGCCGCCCGTCGACGCCGTCGTGATCAGCCACAACCACTACGACCACCTCGACGCGGCCACGCTCAAACGGCTGCCCCGGCACACCGCCCTGTTCGTCCCGGCCGGACTGGCCCGCTGGTGCCGCCGCCGCGGATTCACCCGGGTCACCGAGCTGGACTGGTGGGAGTCCGTCGAGCTGGGCGGCGTGCGCTTCGACTTCGTCCCGGCCCACCACTGGTCCAAGCGCTCCCTGCTGGACACCTGCCGGACCCTGTGGGGCGGCTGGGTCCTCACCGATCTCGCCGCGGGCAAGAAGGTCTACTTCGCGGGCGACACCGGCTACGGGCACTGGTTCGGCGAGATCGGCCGCCGCCATCCCGGGATCGACCTGGCCCTGCTGCCGATCGGCGCCTACGCCCCGCGCTGGTGGCTGCGCGACGTGCACGCGGACCCGGAGGAGGCCGTACGGGCCTGCCTCGACCTCGGGGCCCGGCGGATGGCCCCGATGCACTGGGCCACCTTCGTGCTGTCCGCCGAACCGGTCCTGGAGCCGCTGCTGCGCGCCCGCACCGCCTGGAGCCGGGCGGCCCTGCCCCGGGAGGACCTCTGGGACCTGCCCATCGGCTCCTCCCGCTCCTTCTAGGTCCCTCCGGGGGCGCCTCGAACGCCGGCGGGGCTGAAGGTGCCGGACGGTCAGGTCGTGGTGTTGCGGGCCCGGCGCCACAGGGGTGGGGCGGCGCTGATCAGCAGGGTGAGGCCGACCGCCAGGGCCACGCCCTTCCACGGTTCGGAGAAGAGCGACCCGCCCACGATCCCGATCAGGCCGTAGGTCGCCGCCCACGCCAGGCACGCGGGCGCGTCCCCGCGCGCGAACCGGGCCAGCGGCAACCGGGCCAGCAGACACGCCAGCATCACCGGGATCCGCCCGGCCGGAACCAGCCGCGACACCACCAGCACCAGCACCCCGTGCTCGTCCAGCTTCCGCGTCGCCTGCTCCAGCCGCTCCGGGGTGGCCCGCCCGCGCAGGGCCTCCAACCACCGCGAACCGCTGCGCGAGCGGACCCCGCGCTGCCCGAGCCAGTACAGCGCGACGTCCCCGAGGAACGCGCCCAGCGCCGCCACGCCGCACACCAGCACCACCCCGAAGGGCAGCGACCGCTGGTGGAAGGCCACCACGGCCGCCGAACTCACCAGCGCCCCGGTCGGGATCACCGGCACCAGCGCCCCGAGCGCCACCAGCACGAAGAGCGCCGGATAGCCCACCACCTGCTGGGTGCTCTCCGCCGGAACCTGCTGCACCTGGTGCACCGCCTCGTGCAGGATCACGGCAGCCGCACCCGCTCCCCGTGCTCCGGCACCCGCACGGCCACCCCCGGTGCCCGCAGCCCCGCCGCCCGCGCGAACTCCTCGCCCGGAGCGTGGAACTCGTGCGGGCGCACCGCGTCCATGCCGATCGGCCAGTACGTCCCGTAGTGCACCGGCACCGCCGCCGCGGGCGCCAGCAGGGCCAGCGCCCGCGCCGCCCGCCCCGGGTCCAGGTGGCCCGGCCCGAGGTACGGGCCCCAGCCGCCGACCGGGAGCAGCGCCACGTCCACCGGTCCGACCTCCTCGGCGATCGTGTCGAAGAGCCCGGTGTCCCCGGCGAAGTACGTCGTCGCCGCGCCCGTCACCACGTACCCGAGCGCCGGCGCGAGCTGCGGACCGAAGGGCAGCCGCCGTCCGTCGTGCCGCGCGGCGACCGCCCGGACCCGGACCCGCCCCACGGCGGTCTCCTCGCCCGGCGCCACCTCGGTGACCCGCAACCGGCGCGCCCCCGCGACCCGTGCCAGTCCCGGCACGGCCCGCCGGGCCCCGCGCGGCACCACCAGCCGGGTCCCCGGCGCCAGCCGGGCCAGGGAGGGCAGGTGCAGGTGGTCGGCGTGCAGGTGCGACACGAGCACCGCGTCCGCGACGGCCGCCTCCGCCGGCGGCACCGCGCCGCGCCGGCGCCGCAGGTGGGCGAGCCGCCGGGCGAACAGCGGATCGGTCAGCAGCCGCACCCCGGAATCCTCGATCGTGCAGGTGGCATGCCCCCACCACGTGATCTCCACCGGCACCCCGGACCCTCCCTGCCTCGGCCCCGCTCCGGAGGGCTCCTACCCCGGACGTCCCCCGCGAGCCTAGGCGGTCACCGGCCGAACCGCCCGCACTCCCGCGCCCGCAGTGGCCGAAGGCCCCCTCCTCGTGGCGGCCGGATCGGAGTAGGGTCGGTCGGCATGGATGAGCTGCGCGTCGCCGCAATCGCCAGCCTGACCCCGCTCGAGGAACTGGACGCCGACCCGTTCGTCGTGGACACCCGCACCCAGCACGCCATGTGCGCCCGCTGGGCCGCCGACCACGGCTACGTCGTGACCCGGAAACTGTTGGTCTACGGGCTGCGCGCCGATCACTGCGGGCTGTGGTCCGACGTCGACTCCGGGCAGGTCGACCTGTTCGTCGTCCCCAACCACCGGGTCCTGCGCCGGGCGCTGCGCTCGGTCGAGGAGTTCACCGCCGAGTGCGAGCGGCGCGGCGTCCGGCTGGAGACCGCCGGGCACGAGGAGCCCGCGTACACCTCGGGGATGAAGGCCGAGGTGCACCGCAGGATGTCGATGCCGACCGCGGGCTACGACGGCACCTGACGCCGGGCGCCCGACGTCGCGCCCGGGCCGCCGTCCGTACGTCCGTACGCCTCCCGCGTCACCCGACCCGGTCACCTTCGCTGTGCGACGCTGGGGCGGGGCCCGCGAGCTCGGCGCGGGCCGGGACACGAGGTGGGTACGGCGTGCTGCGAGGCCGATGGCGGACCGCGGGCAGCGCCCTGGCGCGGGTGATCCTCGTCTGGGCGGTGTCCACCCTGACCATGCTGGTGTTGGCCGCGGTCCTGCCGGACTTCCACCTCCAACCGGACCCCGGGGGCGCGGGCGGCGACAGCATCACCCGGATCGGGCTCACCGCCGCCTGGGGCGCCGGAGCCTTCGGCCTGCTCAGCGCGCTGGTCTGGCCCGTCGTGGTCCGGGCCCTGCTCCTGGTGCCGGCGCTGGTGCTCGGCCTGCTGGTGTTCTTCCTCAACGGCTCGCTGCTGCTGCTCGCCCTCTACCTGATCCCGAACGGCCGCGGCGAGGCCGCCCCCGAGACCGCGGTCGTCGTGGCCGCCGTGATGTCCGCGGTCGCCTCCGCCACCTCCACCGCGCTGGCCGTCCGTGACGACGGGGCCTACCGCCGACGGCTCTACCGGCTGGCCGACCGCAAGCGCCGCCGCCAGGAGCGCCGGGGCGCGCCCGGAGCCGCCGAATCCGCGCCCGGAACGGTCTTCCTCCAGCTCGACGGCGTCGGGTACGAGGTGCTGCGGCGCGCGGCGGGCGCCGCGGTGATGCCGACGGTGGCCGGGTGGTTGGACCGCAGCCACCGGGTCACGTCCTGGCGCACCGACTGGTCGAGCCAGACCGGCGCCAGCCAGCTCGGCATCCTGCACGGCTCCACCTTCGACGTGCCCGCCTTCCGCTGGTACGAGAAGGACACCGGGGAGGTCGTGGTCTGCAACCGGCCCAGCAGCGCCGCCGCGCTGGAGCGCCGGGCGAGCGCCCGCACCGGTGGGCGCGGGCTCCTCGCCCGCGACGGCGCCAGCCGGGGGAACCTCTTCAGCGGCGGCGCGGACCAGCTCGCGCTGGTCCTGTCGGTGTCGGCCCGGCGCGGGCCCGGCAACCGCTCCCGGGCCGGGTACTTCGCCTACTTCTCCGACCCGGCCAACGCGGTGCGCACCTTCCTGTCCTTCGCCGCCGAGGTGGCGCGGGAGATCGGCCAGTCGGTGCGGGCGCGGCTGCGCGGGGCGGGCCCCCGGGTGTCGCGCGGCGGCCTGTACCCGGTGATCCGGGCCTTCGCGACGGTGGTGGAGCGGGACGTGGTGGTGGCCGCGGTGATCGGCGACATGCTCGCGGGGCGCGCCGCGGTCTACGCCGACCTGGTCGCCTACGACGAGGTGGCCCACCACTCGGGCCCGCACGGCCACGACACCGACCAGGTGCTCGCCCGGCTCGACCGCAGCCTCGCACTGATCGCCCGGGTCGCCGAGCACGCGCCCCGCGACTACCGGGTCGTGCTCCTCTCCGACCACGGCCAGAGCCCGGGCGAGACCTTCCTCGGGGCGTACGGGCTCACGCTCAAGGACCTGGTCCGGGCCGGTTGCGGGCTCCCGGTGCGCCGCCGGGCGGGCCGCACCCACAGCGGGGCCGAGGCCCGGGCGGCGGTGCTGACCGCCCTGCACCGCCCGGTGGAGGAGGGCGAGCAGGCCCGTCCGGCGCGCGGTCCGGAACCGGTGGTGCTGGCCTCGGGCAACCTGGGCCTGGTCTCCTTCCCGGACGTGCCCGGGCGGGCGACCCGGGAGCGGATCGAGCGCGACCATCCGGCGCTGCTGAGCACCCTGGCCGAGCACCCGGGGGTGGGCTTCCTGCTGGTGGACGGCCAGGTGCTGGGGCCGGGCGGGGCGGTGGCGCGGCTCTCGGTGCCGGGGGAGGCGGAGGAGCTGCTGGCCGCCTTCGGTCCGGGCGCGGCCGAGGCCGTGCGGCGCACGGACTCCTTCCCGCACGTCGCCGACATCATGGTGAATTCGGCGTACGACCCGGCGACCGGCGCCGTGCACGCCTTCGAGGAGCAGATCGGTTCGCACGGCGGGCTGGGCGGGGAGCAGGGGCACCCGTTCCTGATGTGGCCCACGGTGCTGAGCGAGCCGGAGGAGGACCTCGTCGGGGCGGAGTCGGTGCACGCGCTGCTGCGCCGCTGGCTGCGGGAGGCCGAGGACGGCCCGCAGGTCCCGGTGGCGGACCGGGCCCCGGTGGCGGAGCGGCACCCGGCGGAAGATCACCGGTCCGAGGGCGTCCGTAGCGGAACACTTCCTTCCGTACAGGTGGCCGCGCAGGACGAAAAGCACTGATTTGGTGCGGCCTTTGCCGTGCCGGAGCATGTGTCGACCTGCCCCCTGTCCACCATATGAAACGACCGAGGCGTACCACCCGTGAGCACCACCACCCCTGCCGTCAGCACCTCCGACCAGCCCGGATCCGGCGCGAGCCCGCACGCGCGCCGCTTCGGCCTCCCCGTCGCCACCTGCCTGGTGATGGGGAACATCGTCGGCGGAGGGATCTTCCTCCTCCCCGCCTCGGTCGCCCCCTTCGGCACGATCAGCCTGGTCGCCTTCGGGGTGCTCAGCCTCGGCGCGATCGCCCTCGCGCTGGTCTTCGGCCGCCTGGCCCGGCGGCTCCCGCAGACCGGGGGCCCGTACGTCTACGCCCGCGCCGCCTTCGGCGACTTCGCCGGGTTCCTCGCGGCGTGGAGCTACTGGATCACCACCTGGGTCTCCAACGCGGCGCTGGCCGTGGCCGCGGTCGGCTACCTCGCGGTGCTCTTCCCGGCGGTCGGCTCGCACAAGTGGTCGATGTGTCTGGGTGCCCTCGCCGTGCAGTGGCTGCCCGCCCTCGCCAATCTGGCGGGCACCCGCTACGTCGGAGCGGTCCAGCTCGTGGCCACCGTGCTGAAGTTCGCTCCGCTCCTCCTGGTGGCGGTGGGCGGACTCTTCTTCTTCGACCCCGCCAACCTCGGGCCCTTCCGGGGCACCGACCAGAGCGCGATCGGCGCGGTCTCGGCCTCCGCCGCGATCCTGCTCTTCTCCTACCTCGGCGTGGAATCGGCCGCGGTCAGCGCGGGCGAGGTCCGCGACCCGGCCCGCAACGTCGGGCGCGCGACCATCCTGGGCACGCTCGGCGCCGCCACCGTCTACCTGCTGGGGACGGTGGCCGTCTTCGGCCTGGTGGCCCACGACACCCTCGTCTCCTCCGCCGCGCCCTTCACCGACGCCGTGAACGCCATGTTCGGCGGCACCTGGGGCGGCACGCTCGTCGCCTGCGCCGCCGTGGTCTCGATGGTCGGCGCGCTCAACGGCTGGACCCTGCTCAGCGCGCAGACCCCGTACGCGGCGGCGAAGGACGGCCTCTTCCCGAAGGCCTTCGAACGCAAGAGCCGCGGGGTGCCGGTGGTCGGCGTGGTCGTCACCGTCGTGCTGGCCTCGGCGCTGACCGTCTACAACTACACCTCGGGCACCCAGGGGGTCTTCGAGGTCCTGGTCCTGGTCACCACCTTCACGGCGACCGTGCCCTACCTGCTGTCCACCGCCGCGCAGATCTACTTCCTGGTGTCGGGCCAGGGGGAGCGGGTGGCCCCCGGACGGCTCGTGCGGGACGGGGTCCTGGCCGCCGTGGCCTTCGGCTTCTCGATGTGGCTGGTCGCGGGCTCCGGGTACGAGGCCGTCTACCAGGGCGTGCTCTTCCTCTTCGCGGGCGTGCTCGTCTACGCCGTCATGTCGGCCCGCAAGCAGCGCGCCGCCGCGTAGGGGAGCGCGCGGGCGGGCCCGCGTGCCCCGGGTACGCGGAAGCCCGCGCCGTACCGCCGGCCCGTGTCGCGAGGTGCGACGCGGGCGGCCGGTACGGCGCGGGCTTCCGTCCGGACTTCTAGTCCAGGTAGTCGCGCAGCACCTGCGAGCGCGACGGGTGGCGCAGCTTCGACATGGTCTTGGACTCGATCTGGCGGATGCGCTCACGGGTGACCCCGTACACGCGACCGATCTCGTCCAGCGTCTTCGGCTGGCCGTCGTTGAGGCCGTAGCGCATGGAGACCACGCCCGCCTCGCGCTCCGAGAGCGTGCCCAGGATGGACTGGAGCTGCTCCTGGAGGAAGGTGAAGGAGACCGCGTCGGCCGGGACGACCGCCTCGGAGTCCTCGATGAGGTCACCGAACTCGCTGTCGCCCTCCTCACCCAGCGGGGTGTGGAGCGAGATCGGCTCGCGGCCGTACTTCTGGACCTCGATGACCTTCTCGGGGGTCATGTCGAGTTCCTTGCCCAGCTCCTCCGGGGTGGGCTCGCGGCCCAGGTCCTGGAGCATCTGGCGCTGCACGCGGGCGAGCTTGTTGATGATCTCGACCATGTGCACCGGGATGCGGATGGTGCGCGACTGGTCGGCCATGGCGCGGGTGATCGCCTGGCGGATCCACCACGTGGCGTACGTGGAGAACTTGAAGCCCTTGGTGTAGTCGAACTTCTCCACCGCGCGGATCAGACCGACGTTGCCCTCCTGGATCAGGTCCAGGAAGAGCATGCCGCGGCCGGTGTAGCGCTTGGCCAGCGAGACCACGAGGCGGAGGTTGGCCTCCAGCAGGTGGTTCTTGGCCCGGCGCCCGTCCTCGACGAGGATCTCCAGCTCGCGCTTGAAGGCGGGCTTGTGGTCCTCCTCCTCTTCGAGCTTGTACTCGGAGAAGAGGCCGGCCTCGATCCGCTTGGCGAGCTCGACCTCCTGCTCGGCGTTGAGCAGCGGCACCTTGCCGATCAGCTTGAGGTAGTCCTTGACCGGGTCGGCGGTGGCACCGGCCACCATGACCGTCTGGGCCGGGGCGTCGTCCTCGTCGTCGTCGGACAGCACGAAGCCCTGGGTGCCGGTCTTGGCGGGGGTGGTCTCCTCCGCCTCGTCGGCGAGGTCCTCCTCGGTCCACTCCTCGCCCTCGGCCGCGGGGGTCTCGCCCTCGTCGCCGTCCTTGGCGCTCTTCTTCGTGGCGGCGGTCTTCTTGGTGGCCGTCGCCTTCTTCGCGGCGGTCTTCTTGACCGTCCGCTTCTTCGGCTCGGCGGCCTCGGCCGCCGCCTCCTCCTCGGTCACGGAGGCCGACGGAGCGGATATCGCCGCCGCGGTGGCGGTGGCCGCGGTCTTGCGCGCGCCGATGGGGCGCGGCGCGGCGGCCTTCTTGGTCACGGTGCGGGCCGGCGCTGCCGCCGCCTTGCGGGCCTTCTTGGCGGGGGCCTTCGCGGCCGGGGCGGCGCTGACGTGCAGCGCGACGCCCTCCTCGTCCAGGACCTGGTTCAGGCTGCGCAGGACCCGCTTCCACTGGTCCACCGGGATGCGGCCGGCCTCGAAGGCCTGGCGCACGTCGTCACCGTTGATGTGACCCTGCTCGCGGCCACGCTCTACGAGCGCGACCAGGGCCTCGGATTCGGCGATCTCCGGAGGGAACGTACGGGACGGGCTGAGCGACACAAGGAGCCTCTCGTTGCGGCAGATATAAGGGCGGGACGGGACATCATCGCGCGAACTCGTGGAACGAGCCCGAGGGGGGTCGTTATTCCGGCGCCGCGCGAGGACACCTGTCGGTTCATCGCATGCCCGAGTCGATTCGTTACGCCATGAATTGAGTGACCTGCGCCACGCTGTGTCCGTGCAACCTTTCGGCCGCGAATCCGTCGGCCCCCTTCATCGTCCCGGTTTGCGGGCCTCGATGAGGAATCGGGCGGTGTTCGCCACGAACGGGCCCTCGCGCTCGATCCGTTCGTGGAGCTCACGGAGCCGGTCCCGGTACTGGTGGACCGTGAAGCCGGGCACCATCCAGATGACCTTCCGCAGGAAGTAGATCACGGCTCCGATGTCGTGGAACTCGGTGCGCAGCCTTTCCGACCGCAGGTCGACCACCTCCAGCCCCGCGGCGGCCGCGGCGGCCACCGCGTCGTCGGGGTGCCGGCCGCGCCGGACCTCCTCCGGCTGCGGCCCGAGGAAGTACTCGACGAGCTCGAAGACGCTCGCCGGTCCGACCTGCTGGGAGAAGTAGCGGCCGCCGGGCCGCAGCACGCGGGCGATCTCGTCCCACCAGACGGTCACCGGATGCCTGCTGCTCACCAGGTCGAAGGCCGCGTCGCCGAAGGGCAGCGGCGGCTCGTCCGCATCCGCGACCACGACCGCGCCCCGCGGGTGCAGCAGCCGGGTCGCCTTGTCGACGTTGGGCGGCCACGACTCGGTGGCCACCATCAGCGGCGGCAGGGGGCCCGCTCCCGCGAGCACCTCGCCCCCGCCGGTCTGGATGTCCAGGGCCGCCCGTACGCCCGCCAGGCGCTCGCCCAGCAGCCTCTGGTAGCCCCAGGAGGGGCGCTGCTCGGTCGCCCGGCCGTCCAGCCAGGAGAATTCCCAGCCGTCCACGGACACGGACTCGGCCTCGGCGACGAGACGATCGAAATGAGGTGTCATGCCGCGATCGTCCCAGCTGCACGCCTTGTGATCCACTTGATTCTCCGCCTCGTGGCCCACCTCGGGCTTCGACTACAGTGGTCGGTGGGCCGTGACTGGCGCTTGGGTGGATCACCACCGGGGAGCGGCCCGACGCAGTGCGGCACCGAGGTGTCCCGCTCCGTCGACTGCCGCGCGCCTGGGCGATCCGCGATCCCGCAGCGACGTTCAGGAGACCCCGTGACGACTGCCCAGACCGTTCCGGCGCAGCACCGCACCGCCGAGCTGATGGACGGCACCGCCCTCGCCCGCCGCATCTCGGAGCGCACCGGCGCCCTCGCCGCCGAGCTGACCCGACGCACCGGCACCGCCCCCTGCCTCGCGACCGTCCTGGTCGGCGAGGACCCCGCGTCCGTGACGTACGTACGCATGAAGCAGAACCGTTGCGCCAAGGCGGGCATCACCTCCCGCCACGTCGAGCTCCCGGCCTCCACCACGACCGAGGAACTGATCACCACCCTCACCGCGCTCTCGGTGGACCCCGAGGTCAGCGGCATCCTGCTGCAGCACCCGGTGCCGCACCACATCGACGAGCGCGCCGCCTTCGAGGCCATCGCCCCGGGCAAGGACGTCGACGGCGTCACCATGCACTCCTTCGCCGCCATGGGCTTCGGGCTGCCGGGCTTCGTGTCCTGCACCCCGGGCGGGATCATGCGGCTGCTCGCCGAGTACGAGGTCGAGCTGACCGGCAAGCACGCCGTGGTCGTCGGCCGCAGCGCGATCCTGGGCAAGCCCGCCGGGATGCTGCTGCTCGGGCAGAACGCCACGGTCACCTACTGCCACTCCCGCACCGAGGACCTCCCCTCGATCATCCGCCAGGCGGACGTGCTGGTCGCCGCCGTCGGCAAGGCCGAGTTCATCCGCGGCGAGGACATCAAGCCCGGCGCCGTGGTCCTGGACGCCGGCTACGACGGCAACCGCGGCGACGTGCACTTCGAGTCGGCCGCCGCGCGCGCCTCGCTGATCACCCCGGTCCCCGGCGGCGTCGGCCCGATGACCATCGCCGTCCTGCTGGAGCAGACCGTGCAGGCCGCCGCGGCGCAGGCCGGGCTGAACCTGGCCGACCTCGGCTGACCCGCCGGGACCTCCTGCCCCCTGCGGGGCCTTCCGCACGACGAACGCCCCGGGCCCAACGGTCCGGGGCGTTCCGCGTGCCCCCGCACTGGCCGAAAGGACGATCCGGGCACCCCGCCGGGGCGCTGCAATGAATATGTGAACGGATCGATGGATATGCAGAAGCAGGGCTCCGCGGCGGAGCCGGACCGGGCGGGTGCGCCGGTGACCGGCGCGGGCCGCGCCCGCCACCCCCGCGGGCTGGCCACCCTCGTGCTCGCCGAGCTGTGGGAGCGCTTCAGCCTCTACGGCATGGTCGCCATCCTGGTCCACTTCCTCGCCGCCTCGCGCGGCCACGGCGGCATGGGCCTCCACGAGGGCACCGCCGAGGCGGTCGAGGGCGTCTACATGGCGATGATCTCGCTGCTGGCGCTCCCGGGCGGCTGGATCGCCGACCGCTTCCTCGGCGCCCGCCGCGCCGTCCTGTGGGGCGGCGTCGTCATCATGGCCGGGCACGTCCTGATGGCCGTCCCCGACCCGGCCTTCGTCTGGCCGGGCCTGGTCCTGATCGTCATCGGCACCGGCCTGCTCAAGCCCAACATCTCCGCCCTCGTCGGCCGGCTCTACGCCGCCGACGACGACCAGCGGCGCGACGCGGGCTACTCGATCTTCTACATGGGCATCAACCTCGGCGCGGTCATCGCCCCGCTCGTCGTCGGCTACCTCGGCGAGGAGGTCAACTGGCACCTGGGCTTCGGCGCCGCCGCCGTCGGCATGGCCCTCGGCCTGCTCCAGTACGTCCTCGGCGGCCGCCGCCTGAGCGCGCAGCTGCGCGCCGAGCCGGTGGTGCGGCTGACCCCCGCCGAGCGCCGCCGGGTGCGCCGCACCGGCACCTACGGCGTCGTCTCCACCGCCGTCCTGATCGCCCTGCTGGCCGCCGGGCACGCGCTGAGCATCGACAACATCACCTTCGTGCTCACCCTCGTCGCCGTCGTGGTCCCGGCGGGCGTGCTCCTCTCGATGTACCGCAGCCCCAAGATCACCCCGGTCGAGCGGACCCGGCTGCGGGCCTACGTCTGGCTCTTCCTGGCCGCCACCCTCTTCTGGCTCGTCTACGACCAGATGGGCAACGAGCTGAACCTGTTCGCCGCCCAGAAGACCGACCTGAGCCTGCTGGGCTGGCACGTGCCGGCGAGCTGGACCCAGTCCCTGCCCAGCCTGTTCGTGATCGTCCTGGCCCCCGTGTTCGCCGCGTTCTGGGTGCGCCGCGGCCGCCACATGAGCACGCCGCTCAAGTTCGGCCTGGCCCTGCTGCTGACCGGCGCCTCCTTCGTGGTCATGTCGGGCGCCGCCGCCATCGCCTCCACCGGGGTGAAGGTCTCCCTGATGTGGCTGGTCGGGGTCTACGTGATCCAGGTCATGGGCGAGATGTGCCTGAGCCCGGTCGGCCTCTCGGTCACCACCAAGCTGGCGCCCCGCGCCTTCACCAACCAGATGATGGGCGTGTGGTTCCTCGCCGCCGCCACCGGCGACGCGATCGGCGCCCAGCTGCCCCGCCTCGACGCGGTGATCGGCCAGAGCCTGAACTTCCTCTGGCAGGGCGCCGCGGTGATCGCCGCGGGCGCGGTCATGGTCTTCTTCGCGGGCCGCCTCAAGGTCCTGACGGGCGAGGCCGCCGCCGCCCGGGAAGCGGTCGTCGCCGCGGCCTGAACGGGCATGACCCGCGGGGTAATCGACCCGGCGGGCGGCGGACGCGAGAGTGGGGGCACACCGGATCCCGGAGCGCCGCACGGCGGCCGGGAGCCGGCTCGCGGGATCCCGACCCGCCGCACCGCCCGAACCCCGACCCCACGGAGGCCGATCCGTCATGTCCGCGACCCCGCTCACCACCCGCGCGCCGCTGACCCCGCTGCGCCGGTACCTGGCCCTGGACGCCGTCGTCACCGGCTCCAACGGGCTCGCCTACGCCCTCCTCGCCGGACCCCTCGCCCGGCTGCTCGGGGTGGAGCGCACCCCGCTGCTGGTGCTCGGCGTGCTGCTGGCCGGCTACGGCGCGGCCGTCGGCCTGCTCGCCGCCCGCGCCCGTCCGGCCCCGGCCCTGGTCATGGCGGTGATCGAGATCAACTGCGCCTGGGTGGTGCTGAGTCTGCTCTCGCTCGCCCTGTGGTGGGAGCCGACGGTCGCCGGGACGGTGTGGATCCCGGCGCAGGCCGCGGTCGTCGCCGCCTTCGCCTTCCTCCAGTGGACGGCGAGGGACTCAAGGGCCCAGTGAGCGCAGGTACTTCGCCGTCGCCGGATCGGCCGGCAGCAGGGTCTCGATGGCCAGCTCGGCGACGGTCACGTCCATCGGCGTGTTGAAAGTGGCGATGGTCGAGACGAAGGACAGCAGTTGCCCCTCGTGCACGATCCGCAGCGGGAGCGCGAGGGGCGCCGGTGCCGGATCGGCGGGCTCGGAGGGATCGGTGGGACCCGCCTGGCCCGATGGGTCAGGGTGACCCGCCCGATCGGGGTGGTCCGTCGGGCGCGGCCCGGGCGACGCGACGGGGTACGCCGACACCTCCTCGTACAGCGCCCGCAGCGGCTCCGAACGGGCCAGCGCCACCTGCCGCTCCATCTGGGCCAGCAGGTGTCCCCGCCACTCGGCGAGGTTCTGGATCCGGGACGCCAGCCCCTGCGGGTGCAGGGTGATCCGCATCGCGTTCAGCGGCGGCGCGAGCAGGTGCTCCGGCAGCCCGTCCAGCAGGACGGCGATGCCCCGGTTGGCCGCGACGACCGTGTACGTACCGTCCACCACCAGCGCCGGATAGGGCTCGTAGGCCGCCAGCAACCGCTCCAGCCCCTCCCGCAGGGCCGCCATCTGCGGCGCGTCCAGCGGCGTGTGCGGGTAGCGCGGCGCGTAACCGGCGGCGAGCAGCAGGGCGTTGCGCTCGCGCACCGGCACGTCGAGCCGCTCGGCCAGCCGGACCACCATCTCCTCGCTCGGCCGGGACCTGCCGGTCTCGACGAAACTGATGTGCCGGGCGGAGGAATCGGCGCGGCCCGCCAGCTCCAGCTGGCTGATGCCCCGCCGCTCCCGCCAGGAGCGGAGCAGGGGTCCCACGGACGTTGTCATACGAGCGACGTTAACCCGGGCGCGCCACCGCGCGAACGGTTCGCTCCGGCGTGCGCTGTGCGAACCTTGACTCCACGTCACGGGACAAAGGAGCCGGCGCATGTCGAGTCAGCCGCTGTCGCAGAAGGAGATCGAGGACCGGTTGCGGGAACTCCCCGGCTGGGCCTTCGAGGACGACCGGATCGTCCGCACCTACCGGCTCGGCACGCACGTCGCGGCCAGCGCCCTGGTCGCCCACATCGCCGCGGTCCAGGACGAGTTGAACCACCACTCCGAGCTGAGCCTGGGCTACGACACGGTCCGCCTGGCGGTGAACACCCACAGCGCCGGCGACGCGGTGACCGAGACCGACTTCGAACTCGCCCAGCGCGTACAGGCCCTCGCCCCCGCCCACGGCGCGAGCTGATGCCCGTCCGGCAGGCCCCGCAGCTACCGGAACCCCTGCTCGACTACGACGTGGAGGCCCGGGACTACGACGCCACCCGCGGCGGGGTCCCGCGCGCCGAGGCCGCCGCCGGAGCCCTGCTCGGCCTGCTGCCGCCCGGCACCCGCACCCTGCTCGACCTCGGCTGCGGCACGGGCATCGTCACCGCCCGGCTCGCCCGGCCGGGGCTGCGGGTCATCGGGGCGGACAGCTCGTACGGGATGGCCGCGCGGGCCGCCGAGCGCGGGGTCCCCGTGGTCCTCGCCTCCGGCACCCGGCTGCCCGTGCGCACGGCCGCGCTGGACGCGGTCGGCGCCGTGTGGCTGCTGCACCTGCTGCGCGCACCGGGCGTGGTCGAGGCGCTGGTCGCCGAAGCGGCCCGGGTGCTGCGCCCCGGCGGGGTGTTCCTGACGACCGTGGACAAGGACGCCGCGCACGACGTGGGCAGCGACATCGACGCCGTGCTCGCCCCGCACCTCACCCCGGCTCCCGCCGACGCGGGCGCGGACGTGACGGCGTACGCCGCCGCGGTCGGCCTGCGCCCGTACGCGGAGGCCGCCTTCACCGGCCACGGCCAGGGCCGCTCCCCGCGCCAGGCCGCGGCCACCCTGCTCGCCGGCCGCTTCGCCTCGCGGGTCGGCCCGCGCGGGGTCACGGCGGCGCAGCTCGCGCAAGAGCTGGAGGCGCTGCCCGATCCGGACCGGCCGCGCGCGGACCCCGCCTACCGGATCCTGGCCTTCGCCCGCGACTGAGGGCCGCGGGGCGGGACGGGGCCGGTGGCGCCGTCCCGCCCCGCGGGCGTCATGCGGGTTCCAACCGCCACCACTGCGCCGGCGAGTCGGTGTCCTCGGCCTGGCGGGCCCGGCCGTCCTCGGCCGCCTCCAGCGGCAGCCCGCTGATGCAGGCGACCAGCGAGACGACGCCCGGCGCGTCCAGGTGCTCCTCGACCAGCCACTCCTGCGCGCCGAAGGCGTTCGCCCGCCACAGCTGGACCCGGGCGCCGCTCTCCGTCGAGGCGTTCGCGACGTCGAGCCGCTTGCCGTTCAGCGCGCTCACCACGTGGAAGACCGCGCCGCCGCTGTGCACCGGCGCGACCTCCCACCGCTGGGTGTCCGGCAGGGGCGGCGGCCCCTGGGGCCCGACGCGCACCCGCCACGTGCCCTCGACCTCCAGCAGCAGACCGCTGGCGACGTTCCGGATGAGGTACACGCGGCTCAGGCGTCGAAGCCGACCGGGTCGGGGCCGATCCGCCCGCCCGCCGTGGACAGCGCGTCGAGCGCGGCGAGGTCCTCGGCGTCCAGCTCGAAGCCGAAGACGTCCAGGTTCTCGCGGATGCGCGCCGGGGTGACCGACTTCGGGATCGCGACGTTCCCGAGCTGGAGGTGCCAGCGCAGCACCACCTGGGCGCCGGTGCGCCCGTGCTTGGCGGCGATCGCGGCGACGGCCGGCAGGGTCAGCAGTTCCTTGCCCTGGCCCAGCGGGGACCAGGCCTCGGTGGCGATCCCGAGGTCGGCGTGCACGGCGCGCAGCTCGGCCTGGTTGAAGAGCGGGTGCAGCTCGATCTGGTTGACGGCCGGGACCAGGGAGCTCTCGGTGGCGAGGCGCGCCAGCTGCGGCTGCCCGAAGTTGGACACGCCGACGGCCTTGGCGCGGCCGCTCGCGGCGATCTCCTCGAAGGTCTTCCAGATGGCGAGGTAGTCCTCGCGCATCGGGCGCGGCCAGTGGATCAGGTACAGGTCGACGTGGTCCAGGCCGAGCTTGGCGAGCGAGGAGTCGAACTCGCGCAGGACGTTGTCGCGGCCCCAGGTCTCGGACGGACCGTTCCACAGCTTCGTGGTGACGAACAGCTCCTCGCGGGGCAGGCCCGAGGCGGCGAGCGCCTTGCCGGTGCCGGCCTCGTTGCCGTAGATCGAGGCGGTGTCGATGCTGCGGTACCCGGCTTCCAGGGCGCTCCCGACGGCCCGTTCGGCCTCGGCGTCCGGGACCTGCCAGACGCCGTAGCCGAGCTGGGGCATGAGCGTGCCGTTGTTGAGCTTGATGGTGGGGACCTGGTTCACGTCTGGTCGTTCCCTCGACTCGGTGCGGTTGGTGCGTGCTGCGGTCGTACGGAACCCGCGCGGGCCCCTCCGTCGTACGGGCCCGAGGTGCCGTACGACCGGCGACAACCGGGCACCCGAGCACTCTATTCCCGCCATGCGCACCCCGCCGCCTCACGCGCCGCCCAGATACGCCTCCCGGACCCGCGGGTCCGCCCGCACCCGCGCCGCCGTACCTTCGGCCAGCACCGTTCCCAGGTCCAGCACCACCACCCGGGCGCACAGCTCCATCACGAACGCCACGTTGTGCTCGACCAGCAGCACCGCGCACCCCTCCTTTTCGGCCAGCCGGCGCACCACCGCGGCCAGCTGCTCCCGCTCCGGCGCCGACATCCCCGAGGCCGGCTCGTCCAGCAGCAGCACGCGCGGCGGATCCGCGACGGCCCGGGCCAGCTCCACCATCCGGGCCCGGCCCACCGGCAGGCCGCCCGCGTACCGCTCCCCGAGCGCCCCGAGCCCGCAGTCGGCCAGCACCCGCTCCGCCCGGGCCCGCCGCTCGCGCTCGCGGCGGCGCCGGGTCGGCGAGCCGACCAGGTCCGCGACGAGCCCGCCGCCCCCGCCCCGCCACTCCTGGGCCACCAGCAGGTTGTCGGCGACGCTGAGCTGTCCGAAGAGCTGCTGGCGCTGGAAGGTGCGGCGCATCCCGTGCCGGGCCCGCCAGACGGGGGAGCGGCGGGTGACGTCCGCCCCGTCGAGGAGCAACCGGCCCTCGTCCGGCCGCCGGATGCCCGACAGGACGTCGAAGAGGGTGGTCTTGCCCGCCCCGTTCGGCCCGATCAGCCCGCACACCTCGCCCGCCCGGACGCCGAGCGACACGCCGGTCAGCGCCCGGACCCCGCCGAAGCGCACGCTGACCCCGCGGGCCTCCAGGACGTACGCGTCCCCGTCCGGCGCGGCGGCCCGGGTCGTTCCCACCGTCGTGATCCGTGTCATGTGCCGATCCCCAGGTAGGCCTCGGTGAGCCGGTCCGCCTCCACCTCGGTGCGCGGTCCGCACCAGGAGACCCGGCCCTGGGACAGGTAGGCGACGGTGTCGGCGATGCCGAGGATCTCGGCCGCCTTCTCCTCCACCAGCAGCAGCGCCGTACCCGCGTCGCGCAGTTCGGCGAGCAGCCCGTACACCTCCTCCACCACCCGGGGCGCGAGCCCGAGCGAGGGCTCGTCCGCGATCAGCACCTCGGGCGGTCGCTGGAGCAGCGGGGCGAGCGCGAGCATCTGCTGCTCCCCGCCGGAGAGGGACCCGGCGGCCAGCGCGCGGCGCTCGCGCAGCCGGGGGAAGCGCGCGTACACGGCTTCCCGGGCGCGGGCGTCGGGGAGGTACAGGGCGAGGTTCTCCTCGATGGTGAGCGAGGGGAAGATCCCGCGCCCCTCCGGTGCCAGCAGCACCCCGGCCCGGGCCCGCCGCACGGGTCCGTCGCGGGTCGCGTCGTGCCCGCCGACGTACACGGCCCCGCCCGAGGCCCCGAGCAGCCCGGCGGCGACCTTGCAAGCGGTGCTCTTGCCGGCGCCGTTGGGACCGAGCACGGCCAGGATCTCCCCGCGCCGGACGGTGAGGTCCACCCCGTGCAGCACGGCCGCGCCGTCGTAACCGGCGTGCACCCCGCGCAGTTCGAGGGCGGCGTCCGGGTCGGGCGCGCCGGGCGCGGGCACCGCCGCGACCGGCTCCGGCCCGGGGGCGGCGGTCGCCGGGTCGCTCCGGGCCGCGGCGCGCCGCCGGGCGAGGCGGCCCGGGAGCGCCGCGCAGTACCCGTCCGGATCGTTGGCGAGGGCGACCCCGGCCAGCCCGAAGAGGATCACCGGCAGGTGGGGCGAGGTGGTCACGTAGTCCGCCAGCACCCGCGGAGCCACCGCGAAGACGAGCCCGGCGACCACCGCGTACTGCGGCCTGCGCACCCCCGCCGCCACCACCACGGCCAGCCACACCAGCCCGGTCATCGCGCTGAAGTCGGTGGCCGTGATCCGGGTGTTGTACGAGGCGTAGAGCACGCCCCCGAAACCGGCCAGCCCCGCCGAGAGCGTGCACAGCAGCAACTTGGTGCGCAGCACGGAGACCCCCGAGGCCACGGCCGCCGCGGGCGCGGACCGTACGGCGAGCATCGCCCGCCCCGACGGGGAGCCGCGCAGCGCGCTCAGAGCGGCGGCCACGAGCGCCACCAGCACCATCAGGGCCACGCCCAGCGCCCGGTCGTCGGAGAGGTCCACCGGCCCGATCACGGGGCGCGGCACGGACCAGCCGGTGTCCCCGTTGCGCAGCCACGGCAGCTGGAAGAGGACCTGGTCGGCCAGGAAGGCCAGGGCGAGGGTGGCCAGCGCCAGTGACCGGCCGCCGAGCCGCAGCGCGGGGAGCGCGACGAGCGCGCCGAGGACGGCGGCCGCGAGGGTGCCGGCCGCCAGGGCCAGGAAGAAGGGCCAGCCGTGGCTCATCAACAGCCCGGCCACCAGCGCCGCGCCGGTCACGAAGGTGGCCTGGGCGAGCGAGACCATCGAGCCGAGCCCGGTGAGCACGGTGAAGGACATGAACACCAGCGAGATCGCCAGCCCTTGGGCGATCAGCCCGCTCCAGAACGGCGTGGTCACGGTGTACAGCGCCACGCACACGAGCACCGCGCCCGCCGCCCACGGCCCCCAGCGCCGCCGCCACGGGGCTCCCGCCAGGTGGTCGGGCGGCGGCGCGTCGGCCGCGGCGGTGCCGGCCGCCCGGGCCCGCCGGGTCAGCACCAGCAGTCCGACGAAGAGGATCAGGAAGGGCACGGCGGTCCGCAGGCCCGTGATCCGGTCGGTGAAGTCCGCGTACCCGGCGACCAGGTTCTGCAGGACGCCCAGGCCCAGCCCGCCCGCGAAGGCCAGCGGTACGGAGACGAACCGCCCGATGACCGCGGCCGTCGCGGAGACGAAGAGGAACAGGGTGAAGTCGTGCGCGGACAGGCCGAGCAGGGGAGTGGCGAGCACCCCGGCGAGCCCGGCCAGGCCCGAGGCGATCATCCACGCGATGGAGGAGAGGCGGTCGGCGCCGATCCCGCGCAGCTCGGTCAGCGAGCGGTCGTCGACGCAGGCGCGCAGCCGCAGCCCGAGCCGGGTGTGGCGCATCAGCACCCACAGGGCCACCGCCACGACGGCCGTCACCACCCAGGTGATCAGCTGGTCGGAGTCGATGCCGACCCCGGGAAGGGGTTCCCAGGAGCGCGCGGGGCTCGGACCGACCCCGGGCAGCCCGAACTGGTTCTCCGCGGGCACCACGTCGGCGCCCGCGTCCGCCAGCAGGCCCACCACCCACAGCCCGGCGGCGGGCAGCGCGACCAGCAGTCCGATGGTCGCGACGATCTGCGCGCTCTCCCCGACCCGGGCGAGGCGCCGGAACATCAGCCGGTCCAGCCCCCAGCCGAGACCGGGGGCCAGGACGAGGACGACGAGCAGGGCCGCCGGGACGGCCGGCCAACCGAGCCCCGAGTGCAGTTCGTAGAAGGTGAGCGCGCACAGGTAGGCGGTGGCGCCGTGCGCGAAGTTGAAGAGGCCGGAGGCCGAATAGGACAGCACCAGCCCGGTGGCCAGCAGCGCGTAGAGGGCGCCGGAGACCAGACCGCTCAGTACGAAGACGAGCAGATCGACCATGGGTCAGCCCCTACTTGAAGGGGATCGGCTCGTAGCACTTGAACGGGACGGAGACCTCGTACGCCCCGTTCTTGAGCTGTACGAGCGCCCCGCAGCCGAAGCTGTTCTTCTGCCCCAGCGGCTCGGCCCGGTCACCGACCAGGGTCCCGGTGTCGGAGAAGGACTGGGCGGCGGTCTGGAAGGAGTCCACGGTCAGCTCCCGGCCCGCCTTCTTCGCGATCGACACGAAGAGGTCCGCCGACATGTAGCCGGTCAACATGTGCATGTTCAGGGGGATGTCCTTGCCGCCCGAGGCGGCCTTGATGTCGGCCTTGAACTGCGCCATCTTCGCGTCCGGCGACTCGAAGGGCTCGAACTGGAGCAGGACGTACACCCCGTCGAGGGCCTGCTTGGTCGCGTCCTTGGCGAGCAGCCCCGGGTCGTAGTCGGTCGGGTCGGACAGCAGCCCCTGGTAGCCGGCGCGCTTGAGGGCGGTGAACAGCCCGATGTTGTTCGGGGTCTGCATCACGGAGACGACGGCGTCGGGCGCCTTGCCGCCGTTGGAGGAGAGGATGTCCTTCACGTACGCCGACCAGTCGCTCGGCACGGCCGTGCCCGGCACGCTCGCCTTGGCGTAGGAGACGGTGAAACCGGCGCTCGCGAAGCCCTGCGAGAAGGTCCGCACGCCGAACTTGCCCGCGTCGCTGTCATTGGCGATGACGGCGACGGACTTGCCCTTCGCCCCGCCCAGGACCTGGCCGATGCCCTCGGGCCAGGTCTGGTTGAGGGTGCCGCCGGGGGTGGGGACCAGGCAGCCGTTGAAGCCGTAGATGTGCTTCGGTCCGCAGAAGGCGGGCGTGGTGCCCCAGCCGAAGGTGGGGACCTTCTGCTGCTCCAGGAAATCGGCGCCGGAGAAGGTCACCGAGCTCATCGGGGAGACGGCGAACACCTTGTCCTGCTGCACCAGTTTGCGGGCGGCCGCCAGGTTCTTGGCGGGGTCCTGGCCGTCGTCCTCCGCGCCGATGTAGTCGATCTTGCGCCCGTTCACCCCGCCCTCCGCGTTGGCCCGCAGGTAGCGCGCCTTCGCCCCGAGGTCGGTGTCCTTCTTGCTGTAGCCGCTGGCGGAGGTCATCGACACGATGCCGCCGACCTTGATCGAGGTGCCGCTGACCCCGCGGGCGGCCGCGGCGCCCGCGGCCGAGCCCGTACCGGAGGGCGAGGAGGTGCTCTTGGCGGCGGAGTTGCAGGCGGAGACGAGCGCGAGCGCCGCCGCGGTGGCGGCGAGGGTGCGGATCGGACGCAGCATGGATGGAGTCCCCTCCGGTCGGAATCCCCGCATTCTGTGCGCGACCTGACGACTCGTCAATATCAATGACAGGCAAAGTGACGAACCGTCAGGTGAAGGGGGTCCGGTCCGTCAGTGCTGGTAGAGCGCCGCCACCTCCTGCTCGTACGCCGCCTCGATCGCCCGCCGCTTGAGCTTGAGCGAAGGGGTCAGGAGCCCCCGCTCCTCGCTGAACTGTTCCGGCAGCAGCCGGAAGGTACGGATCGACTCCGCCTGGGACACCCGGGTGTTGGCGGTCACCACCGCCCGCCGCACCTCCGCCATCAGGTCCTCGTCCCGCACCAGCTCGGCCGGGGGCAGCTGCGGGCGGCCGCGCATCGCCAACCAGTGCGCGACCCCTTCCGTGTCCAGCGTCAACAGGGCCGCGATGTAAGGCCGGTCGTTGCCCACCAGCACGCACTGCGACACCAGCGGGTGCGCCCGCACCCGCTCCTCCAACGCCGTCGGCGACACCGACTTCCCGTTGGAGGTCACCAGGATCTCCTTCTTCCGCCCGGTGATCGTGAGGTAGCCGTCCGCGTCGAGCCGCCCCAGGTCCCCGGTCGCCAACCAGCCCCCGCGCAGCACGGCCCCGCTCGACGGCGGGTCGTTGAGGTAGCCCGAGAAGACGTGCGCCCCGCTCAGCCAGACCTCTCCGTCGTCCGCGATGTGCACCGAGGTGCCCGGGATCGGGTGGCCCACCGTCCCGTACTTCGTCGCCCCCGGCGGGTTGGCGGTCGCCGCCGCGCAGGACTCGGTCAGCCCGTAGCCCTCGAAGACGGTCACCCCCGCGCCGTCGAAGAACAGCCCGAGCCGCCGCGACATCGCGGAGCCGCCCGACATCGCGTAGCGGATGCGGCCGCCCAGCGCCTCGCGGACCTTCCCGTACACCAGCTTGTCGAAGAACTGGTGCTCCATCCGCAGCGCCGCCGACGGGCCGGGACCGCTGCCGAAGGCCTTCTGCTCGCGGGCCTCGGCGTAGCGCACGGCCGTCTCCACCGCCCGGTCGAAGGGACCGGTGCGCCCCTCGGCCTCCGCCTTGCGCCGGGCCGCCGCGAACACCTTCTCGAAGACGTACGGAACCCCCAGCACGAAGGTCGGCCGGAACGCCGCCAGGTCGGGCAGCAGCTCGGCCGCCGCCAACACCGGCTGGTGCCCGAGCTTGACCCGGGACCGGATCGCCGCGACCTCCACCATCCGCCCGAAGACGTGGGCGAGCGGGAGGAAGAGGAGGGTGGAGGGCTCCTCGCCCGACTTCGCCCGGAACACCGCCTCCCAGCGCGTCACCAGGGTGTCCGCCTCGTACATGAAGTTGGCGTGGGTCAGCACGCAGCCCTTGGGGCGGCCGGTGGTGCCCGAGGTGTAGATGACCGTGGCCACGGCGTCCGGGGTGACCGCGCCGCGGTGGCGGTGCACGACGTCGTCCGACACCCCCCGCCCGTCCGCGACCAGCTGGTCCAGGGCGCCCGCGTCCAGCTGCCACAGCCGCCGCAGCCGCGGCAGGCCCTCGATCACCGAACCCACCGTCATCGCCTGGTTCTCGTCCTCGACCACCACGGCCGTGCAGCCGGAATCGAAGAGGATCCAGTACGCCTGGTCGGCGGCGGCCGTGGGGTAGACGGGCACGGGCTGCGCGCCGACCGCCCAGAGCGCGAAGTCGAAGAGGGTCCACTCGTACCGGGTGCGCGCCATGATGCCGACCCGGTCACCGAACCGGATCCCCTGCGCCAGCAGGCCCTTCGCCAGCTCCAGCACCTGCGCGCACAGCTGCGCCGAGGTGACGTCCGTCCAGACCCCGTCGATCTTGCGGCCGAGCACCACCCGGTCCGGGTCCTCGCGGGCGTACTGGAAGACGGCATCGGCCAGGCCCCCGACGGGCGCGGCCGTCACGACGGGTGGGACGGTCATCTCGCGCACAGCCGACTCCTCTCGGCACGACTCCGCTCCGTACAGCGCCGGTGACGGTACTCCGGGTCGGGTCCCGGGGGGAGGGGTCCGGGCGATCTCTTTCGCCGCCATCATCACTGGTCAGCGGGGAGTGCCAAGGCGCGAACGCCCCGAGGGGGAAGACCTGCGGCGAATCTCCACGAGACCTGCGCGCTGCGCGCACGGGTGGCGGGGTGCGCAGGCCCGGCCACGGGGCGCGCGGCGCAGGCCCGGGGCGCTGGCCCGGGGCGTACGGGCGGGGGTGCAGGGCTGGGCCACGGGGTGCAGGCCCGCAGTGCAGGCCCGGGGGCGTACGGGCGGGGGCGTCAGCCAGGGAGTCGGCCCGGGCGTCAGCCAGGGAGTCGGCCCGGGTGTCAGTCCGGGCGGGTCAGGCGGGCCGGGCCGGTGAGGATGGCGGTGGCCAGGGCGTCCGCGGCGGGGGTCGGGCGGCGCCCCTGGAGCACCGCGAACTCCACCCGCCCCAGCTCCGGCAGCCCCGCACGGTCCGCGACCGGGACCAGGCCGGGGGGAATCAGGCCGCGGGTGTGGGCCATCACCCCGAGCCCGGCCCGGGCCGCCGCGATCAGAGCGCTCAGGCTGCCGCTCGTACACGCGATCCGCCACGCGCGCCCCTCCCGCTCCAAGACCTCCAGCGCCCGGGCCCGGGTGATCCCGGGCGGCGGGTAGACGATCAGCGGGACCGGCCGGTCCGGATCCACCCGCAGCCCGGCCGCACCGATCCACACCATCCGGTCCCGCCAGACGAGCCGCCCCCGCTCGTCCCCCGGCCCGCGCCGCTTGGCCAGCACCAGATCCAGGCGCCCCGCGTCCAACCGCTCGTGCAAGGTCCCGGACAGCTCCACCGACAGCTCCAGGTCCACCTCGGGGTGCGCGTGCCGGAACCCCTCCAGGATCTCCGGCAGCCGCGTCTGCACGAAGTCCTCCGACGCCCCGAACCGCAGGCGCCCGCGCAGCCGCGTCCCGCTGAAGAAGGCGGCCGCCCGCTCGTGCGCCGCCAGGATGGTCCGGGCGAAGCCGAGCAGCGCCTCGCCGTCCTCGGTCAGCTCCACGTGGTGCGTGTCCCTCAGGAACAGCGGCCGCCCCGTGGCCTCCTCCAGTCGCCGCACGTGCTGGCTCACCGTGGACTGGCGCACCCCGAGCCGCCCCGCGGCCTGCGTGAAGCTCAGCGTCTGGGCCACCGTGAGGAACGTGCGCAACTGCACCGGGTCGTACATGCCCGTCATACCGGTCATGGCCCTCCACGCTATCGCAGATCGTGATGACAGTCAGAGCGGTGTGCGTGTTTCCCGATGGCCACCGCGCCCCCGACCATGAAGGAGCGGCGCGACCACCCGGGCGCGAACCGCCCGACCACACGTGCCCGACAGCGAGTGCCCGACGGCAGGGGAGTGAGTACCGCCATGCGCCGCCGCCCGCAGCTTCCCGCGCCGCCCTCCTGGCTCCCGCTGGACCCCTACGTCCTGGCCCTGCTCGCCACCGTCGCCCTCGCCGCGCTCCTGCCCGCACGCGGCGCGGTCGCGCCCGTCGCCGACGGTGCCTCCACCGCCGCCGTGGCCCTCCTCTTCTTCCTCTACGGGGCCCGGCTCTCCACCCGCGAGGCCCTCGACGGCCTGCGCCACTGGCGGCTCCACCTCGCTGTCCTGGCCTGCACCTTCGTCCTCTTCCCCCTGCTCGGTCTGGCCGCGCGGGCCCTGGTCCCCACCCTCCTGACGCCCCCGCTCTACAGCGGCCTGCTCTTCCTCTGCCTGGTCCCGTCGACGATCCAGTCCTCGATCGCCTTCACCTCCATAGCCCGCGGCAACGTGCCCGCCGCCATCTGCGCCGGATCCTTCTCCAGCCTCGCCGGCATCTTCCTGACCCCGCTCCTCGCGGCCGGGCTGCTCGGCCACGACGCGGGCGGCTTCTCCCTCGACTCCCTGCTGAAGATCGTCCTGCAGTTGCTGTTGCCGTTCCTCCTCGGTCAGTCGCTCCGCCGCTGGGTCGGCGGCTTCCTCACCCGCAACCGGGCGGTCCTCGGCTACGTCGACCGCGGTTCGATCCTGCTCGTGGTCTACGCCGCCTTCAGCGCGGGCATGGTCGCCGGGATCTGGCACCAGGTGAGCGTGGCCCGGCTCGGCGCCCTGATGGCGGTGGAGGCGGTGCTGCTCACCGTCATGCTGCTGGTCACCTGGTACGGCGCCGGGCGGCTCGGCTTCGACCGGGCGGACCGGATCGCCATCCAGTTCGCCGGGTCCAAGAAGAGCCTGGCGGCCGGACTCCCGATGGCCAGCGTGCTGTTCGGGGCCCAGGCGAGCCTCGCGGTGCTCCCGCTGATGCTCTTCCACCAGATGCAGTTGATGGTCTGCGCCGTGCTCGCCCGCCGCCGGGCGGCCGACCCGCACCCCGAACTCCCCTCCGACCGTGTGGTGGAGGTCTCCCGCACGGCCCAACACCCCGCCCCCGGAGCCCGGTAACGTGCGTCGGTGACCTGGATACGCCCCCACTCCGCCCGCGCCGAACGCCCCTGCACCCTGGTGGTGTGCCGCGGCTGCTGCTGCGGCGACCCGCGCAAGAACCCCGGGACCGACCACGCCGGTCAACTGGCCCGGCTCCGCGCGGCCGCCGAGGACTCCGAGGGCCGCCTCGCCGTCCGTACCGTCGACTGCCTCGGCCCCTGCGCCCAGGCCAACGTGATCGTCGTGCAGCCCGCGACCGAGGCCCGCCGCAAGGGCGCCCGCGCCACCTGGTTCGGCTGGGTCATGGACGACACCGCGACCGACGACATCGTCGGCTGGGCACTGGCCGGCGGCCCCGGCATCGCCCTCCCGCCGGACGCCCTCGACCTGCACCGCATCGAGCCCCCCAGCCCGAAGAAGACCGCCCGCGGCCGCAGACTCTAGCCGCGTGCGCCTGACCGACCGCCTGACCGTCTGACCGTCCGGCCGAACGTGCGTCGAGCCGTTCGGTCGGTCGCTCACGACCCCGGAGCTCCGGTGATGAGCGCTCTCCCCGCGGTGCCCGCGCAGGTCGCGTGGTACGACACGGGCAACCACGTCTTCCCCTACGCGGCGCGGGTCGAGGGGCGTTGGCTGGTCCTGCGACTCAACGACTTTCCCGAGCATCCCCTGCTCACCCTCTTCATCGACGCGCGGGTCATCGCCGACGTGGACGACGCTCCGACCGGTTGGCGGCTCCCGCCCCGGTCGGTGCTCCCGGTGCTGGGTGCGCCGGAGCGCGCGCAGGTGCTCGCGGCCATGGCCGGTCTCGGCCCTTACGGCGCCGAAGCGGGCGCCCCGTGCACGGGTGACTGGTGCACGTGCAGCATCCTCACCGATGCATACGTGACCCGGCCAGCGCTCCCACCACGCCCCGCCCCGGATCAGGGCTGACGGGCTGCGGCACGCGCCGAGATCGGCTCAGGTTCCGGCTCCGGCGGCGGCTCCGGCTTCGGCTTCGGCAGCGGCCTTGAGGTCCGCCAGCCACGCTTCGAGGCCCTGGCGGAGGAGCGCGGTAGCGGTGGGGACGTCGGCGTCGACCTGGGGGCCGGTATGGGTCTCCTCGGTGGTGACCCGCACCCCACCGCGGGTCGCGGTGAAGTTCCACACGTGCACGCCGTCGATGCGCAGGCCCTCGCCGACCGCCGGTCCCGTCCAGCGTATGCAGGAACGAGGGCTGAGCTGTTCGATCGTCGAGGTGATCTCCAGGCTCCTGGCCGGTGTCGGGTTCGGGGGGACCGGTGTGGTCCAGCGAAAGGCCGAGCCCTTGTGGAGGGGGCCGTGGTCGAGGCGTTCGGCGGTGGTCACGGGAGCCTGCCAGGCGGGCCAGCCCTCGACATCGGTTTGCAGCTTCCAGACCGTGCTCAGCGGTGCGTCGATGAAGATCTCGGCCCGGTGTCGCACGCGGGCGTCGGGGTCGACGCCGACCCCGCGGCAGGTCAGTGACCGGGCGGACGGCGGGTGCGGGTCGGTCGCGTTGGCAGCCCCGGCGGGGGCCGCGGCGGTCCCGAGGAGGCCGATGGTGAGCGGTGCGGCTAACAGGGCGGCACGGATGGCGCCCTGGCGGCGGATGCCGAACATGGAGGTCCCTCCGCTTAGTGGCTCAATCGATGGTTAGAGGATATAACTCCATCGCAGCGAAGGGCAATAGTTTGCGTGATACCTTCTAACTTTTATCAATGGCGGTCCGCAGTGAGGGCCCGTAGTGAGGGCCCATAGCGAGGGCCCGCGCTGGGGGTCCGCGCCCCCACCGGGGCTAGGGCAGCAGGATCCGTTCCTCGCCCGCGTAGACGTTCATGTTCCGGCCGCGCAGGAAGCCGACGAGGGTGAGTCCCGACTCGACCGCGAGGTCCACGGCGAGCGAGGAGGGCGCGGAGACGGCGGCCAGCATCGGGATCCCGGCCATCACCGCCTTCTGTGCCAGCTCGAAGGAGGCCCGACCCGACACCAGCAGCACCGACCCGGCCAGCGGCAGCCGACCCTCGCGCAGCGCTCGACCGACGATCTTGTCCACCGCGTTGTGGCGGCCCACGTCCTCGCGCACGTCGACCAGTTCGCCCGCCGCAGTGAACAGCCCGGCCGCGTGCAGACCGCCCGTGCTGTCGAACACCTTCTGCGCGGCGCGCAGCCGGTCCGGCAGTTCCGCGAGGAGATCGGCCGTGATGCGCAGCGGGTCCGCGCCGATGATGTCCGGGAAGCGGCTCGCCGTGCGCACCGCGTCCAGGCTGGCCTTTCCGCACAACCCGCAGGACGACGTCGTGTAGACGTTCCGCTCCAGCGTGATGTCCGGCACCGGAACCCCGGCGGCCAGCTGGACGTTGACGATGTTGTAGGTGTTGCTGCCGTCCTCGGCCTGACCCTCGCAGTAGGTCACCGCCCGGACGTCCGAGGTGTGCGCCAGTACGCCCTCGCTCACCAGGAAGCCAGCCGCCAGTGCGAAGTCGTCGCCGGGGGTGCGCATGGTGATCGCCAGCGGCTTCCCGTTCAGCCGGATCTCCAGCGGTTCCTCGGCGACCAGGGTGTCCGGGCGCGTCCCGACCACCCCGTCCCGGATCCGGACGACGCGGCGACGTTCGGTGACCCGTCCCATGGTGATCAGTCCACCCGTTCTCTCGTTCTCGCCGGTGCGGAGGCCGGCACCGGGCTGTCAGGTCCATTCTCCCGTATCGCTCCATACACGTGCTCCGCAGGAAGATCCTCCGGAATCTCCAAATTCCGCCGCACGAACCTGTCGGGTCACGCGCCCTCGTACCAGTCAGTAGCAGGCGAAGCTGGGTGATCCTGACTGCCGTACGAGGGGGATCCTGCCCATGACCGGTTCACGCGTGGTGGCTCTGGGGCACTACCAGCCCGCGAAAGTGATCACCAACGAGGACCTCGCGGCCATGGTCGACACGAACGACGAGTGGATCCGCTCGCGGGTGGGGATCAAGACCCGCCGCATGGCCGGTCCCGACGAACCCGTGGACGAGCTGGCCTTCCAAGCCGCGGGCAAGGCCCTGGCGAGCGCGGGACTGACCCCCGACGACATCGACCTCGTCCTCGTCGCGACCTCGACCGCGATCGACCGCTCGCCCAACATGGCGGCCCGCGTCGCCGCCAAGCTCGGCATGGGCGGCAACCCCGCCGTGATGGACATCAACGTCGTCTGCTCGGGCTTCACGCACGCCCTGGCCACCGCCGACCACGCCATCCGCGCCGGGTCCGCCACCCGCGCGCTGGTCATCGGCGCCGACAAGATGACCGAGATCACCGACTGGAGCGACCGCACCACCTGCGTGCTCACCGGTGACGGCGCGGGCGCCGCGGTCGTCGAGGCCTGCGAGGAGCCGGGCATCGGCCCCGTCCTGTGGGGCTCGGTACCGGAGATGGGCCACGCCGTCCGCATCGAGGGCAGCCCGCCGGTCTTCGCCCAGGAGGGCCAGTCCGTCTACCGCTGGGCCACGACCCAGCTGCCGCCGCTCGCGCGCAAGGCCTGCGAGCGCGCCGGGATCACCCCGGAGGACCTCGCCGGAGTCGTCCTGCACCAGGCGAACCTGCGCATCATCGAGCCGCTCGCCGCCAAGATCGGGGCCGTCAACGCGGTCGTCGCCCGCGACGTCGTCGACTCGGGCAACACCTCGGCCGGCAGCATTCCGATGGCCCTGTCCAAGCTGGTCGAGCGCGGCGAGATCCCCTCGGGCGCCCCCGTCCTGCTCTTCGGCTTCGGCGGCAACCTCTCCTACGCGGGCCAGGTCATCCACTGCCCGTGACCGCCTGCCCGTGACTGCCTGCCCGTGACCGCGTCGGCCCGTCGGGCGCACGGCGTGTTGCACTGCGCGTACCAGCGGCGCAACAGGCTGTGCACCCGACGGCCGCACGAGGGACCTTCGCCCGGTGAGATGCCCCGGCAGGCTGCTGACCACCGTTTATATGGGCGAAGAGCACTCCGAAGCTTTGCTATGGTTGTCCTTGTCGCCACGGGAGACCGCGGCCGACCACCTTGTCCGGGTGGCGGAATGGCAGACGCGCTAGCTTGAGGTGCTAGTGCCCTTTATCGGGCGTGGGGGTTCAAGTCCCCCCTCGGACACCAATGTATGGCCCCCTGCGGTTCGCAGGGGGCCATACGTGTTTCTGCGGAGCAGGCGGGGTCTGCGCGGGGGAATCCCCGGCCCGTCCCGGGGTAGGCGCACGGCGACTCCAGCCGTACCACCGGGGAACACCACCCGGGCCCGGCGACCTCTTGGGAGCGATCATGGGCAACGCGCACTACGGGACGCGGACCTTCGTCCGTTCCGACGCCTTCTTCGCGGACCGGATCACGGCGGACGGTAGGGACGGCTGGCCCGTCGAGGCCGGCCGCTACCGGTTGGTGGTGAGCCGCGCCTGCCCGTGGGCGAGCCGCGCGCTCGTCGTCCGCAGACTGCTGGGTCTGGAGGACGCCCTGTCGCTGGCCGTGGCGGACCCGATCCAGGACGACCGCAGCTGGCGGTTCACCCTGGACCCGGGGGGACGGGATCCCGTACTCGGCATCCGCTATCTCAGCGAGGCCTACGACGCCCGCGCGCGGGACTACTCCGGCGGTGTCAGCGTCCCCGCGATCGTGGACGTCCCGAGCGGCCGGGTCGTGACCAACGACTTCCAGCGCATCACCCTCGACCTCGCGACCGAGTGGCGGGCCCTGCACCGCACCGGCGCCCCCGAGCTCTATCCGGAGCCGCAGCGCGCGGAGATCGACGACGTGATGGAGGGCATCTACCGGGACGTCAACAACGGGGTGTACCGGGCCGGTTTCGCCACGGAGCAGAGCGCGTACGAGGAGGCGTACGCGACGCTGTTCAGTCGCCTGGACCAGGTGTCCCGGAGGCTGGCGGACCGCCGCTACCTCATGGGGGACCACATCACCGAGGCGGACGTCAGGCTGTTCACGACGCTGGTGCGCTTCGACGCCGTCTACCACGGCCACTTCAAGTGCAACCGGTCGAAGCTGGCCGAGGATCCGGTGCTGTGGGCGTACGCCCGGGACCTGTACCAGACGCCCGGGTTCGGCGACACGGTCGACTTCGACCACATCAAGCGTCACTACTACCAGGTGCACAGCGGCATCAACCCGACCGGCATCGTACCGGCGGGGCCCGAGCCGTCCGGCTGGCGGACCCCGCACCACCGAGAGGGCCTCGGCGGCAGCCCCTTCGGGGACACCGGGACGCCGCCCGGACCCGCACCCGCCGGCGAGGCGGTCCCAGCTCCCGCCCCCGCCCCCGCGGGCGGGAGCTGACGGCACGGGAACAAGCGGGTCGGCGACCGACGGGAGCTGCCGGATCCTCACGGGCGCGCCGGATTCGTAGCCGAAATACCTGGTCAGTAGAGCTGTGAGCCCTTGATAGAGTTTCCCTTGTCGCCACGGGAGACCGCGGCCGACCACCTTGTCCGGGTGGCGGAATGGCAGACGCGCTAGCTTGAGGTGCTAGTGCCCTTTATCGGGCGTGGGGGTTCAAGTCCCCCCTCGGACACCAGGGTCGATCGACCACATGGAGCCGGTCAGAGCGAGAAGGCGTCGCTCTGACCGGCTCTGTCGTTGTTCCCTCGCGCCGCCCGGGCAGGCGGAGCTCCTCTTCTTCTCCCCGCGAGCGCGGGTGTCATCGGGATTTCATCGTGCCTCCTTAGCGTGGCCGCGTTCGGACGGGCGTGCGCAGCGCAGGGGAAGGACGGCTCGATGGCGCGGAGATTCAGGGCGCGGCTGCCGGTGGCGGCCGCGGTCGCGGTAGCGGTGATGAGCACCATGGCGGCCGCGGGCCCGCCCGCCGGCGGGCACGCGGGGGCGGCGGGGCCGGACAAGCCGACGATCCGGTACACCGAGTACGGGATCCCGCACATCGTCGCCTCGGACTGGACGGGGCTGGGCACGGGGTACGGCTACGCGGCGGCCAAGGACAACATCTGCACGCTGGCCGGCACCTACCTGATGGTCAACGCGCAGCGGTCCCGCTACCTGGGCCCCGACGGCCGGGCGAGTCCCGGCGAGAACCAGAACGTCACCACCAACCTCAACAGCGACCTGTACTTCCAGCGGATCAACGACGACCGGGTGGTGGAGCGGCAGATCGACCGGCCCGCCCCCGACGGGCCCGAGCCCGAGGTCAAGGAGGCCATCCGCGGCTACGTGCGGGGGTACAACAGGTACCTGGCCGAGACCGGGGTGGACAACATCACCGATCCGGCCTGCCGCGGGGCGGCCTGGGTGCGGCCGATCACGGAACTGGACGTCTACCGGCACGCGCACGCCGAGATCATCATGGGCAGCGCCGACCCCCTGCTGGACGGCGAGGTGAACGCGGCGCCGCCCGGCGCGAGCGCCGCGGCCGCCGCCCCGGCGGCCTCCTCGGCCGAGGAGACCGCGACGAAGATCCGCGACGCGCTCGCCGTCAACCGCCGGCAGAGCATGGGGAGCAACGCCCTGGCGGTCGGCTCGCAGGGGGTGTCCGGGGGCACCGCCATGCTGCTGGCCAACCCGCACTTCCCCTGGCAGGGCAAGAACCGGATGTGGCAGAGCCAGCTGACGATCCCGGGGCGGCTGAACGTCTCCGGGGCCAGCCTGCTCGGCTTCCCCGCGGTGAACATCGGGCACAACGACGACGTCGCCTGGAGCCACACGGTCGCCACGGTGGCGCCCTTCGGGCTGTTCGACGTACAGGTCGACCCCCTCAACCCGACGAAGTACCTGGTCGACGGGGCCTGGCAGTCGATGACCTCGCAGCAGGTCGGCGTCGACGTACTGAAGCCGGACGGCTCCCTCGGCAAGGTCACCAGGACCCTGTGGTCCACCCGGTACGGCCCGATCGCCACCTCCATCCTGGGCATCCCGCTGCCCTGGGTGGTCAGCGCGCACGCGGTGCGCGACGCGAACATGGGCAACCTGCGGGCGCTGAACACCTGGTTCCACCTCGACCAGGCCAAGGACGTGGGCGAGGTGGTGAACACGCTGGAGACCACCGAGGGCGTCCCCTTCTTCAACACCGTCGCCGCCGACCGCAAGGGCAAGGCGCTCTACGCGGACATCCAGGCCACCCCGAACATCACCGACGCGCACGCGCAGTCGTGCCTCACCGAGACCGGCAAGCTCCTGTTCAACCAGGTGCTACGGCTGCCGAACGTACCGCCCGTCTCGATCTTCGACGGCAAGCGCGGCGCCTGCGCCTGGCCCGACGACCCGAACGCGGTGGCGCCGGGGCTGCTGGACCCGCACAAGCAGCCGCGCCTGATCCGGTCCGACTTCGTCGGCAACGCCAACGACAGCGCCTGGCTGGCCAATCCGGAGCAACCGATGGCCTTCCCCCGGGTGATGGGCGACACGGCTGCGCCGCGTTCGCTGCGCACCCAGGAGCTGATCCTGACCGCGCAGAACCGGATCAACGGCACCGACGGCCTGCCCGGCAGGGGCTTCACGCCGGAGAACATGCGGCAGTTGCTCTTCGCCGACAACAGCAGGGCGGCCGACCTGGCCCTCGACGCCACCGTGCGGATGTGCCAGAGCCAGCCCTTCGGGCTGATCCTGGTGGACGGCAACCTCGTCAACGTCAGCGAGGCGTGCCCGATCCTGGCGGCCTGGAAGGACCACGACTTCACGGCGGGCAGCAGGGGTTCGTGGCTGTTCGAGAACTACTGGGCGTTCCTGCTGAACGGCCAGTCGATCGAGAAGCTGCCGTGGCGGGTCCCCTTCGACCCCAAGGACCCGGTGCACACGCCGAATTCGCTCGATTCCGGGAGCTCCGCCGTCCGCGATGCCTTCGGTCGTGCGGTGCTCGCGCTGCGCAATGCGGGAATCCCGCTGAACGCGCCGCTGTCGGACGTCCAGAAGATCACCCGCAACGGCGAGTCGATCCCGATCCACGGCTCGGTGTCGGAGCTGGGCGTGCTGAACGTGGTCACCCCCGGCCAGGTCGACGGGAAGCTCGACATCACCTTCGGGTCCAGCTTCGTCCAGCAGGTGAGCTTCACCGCCGACGGGCCGCCGCGGGCGTCCTCGGTACTGGCGTACTCGCAGTCGGCCAACCCGAATTCACCGCACTACGCGGACCAGACCAAGCTCTTCTCGGCGGGTCGGTGGGTGACCGAACGCTTCACCGAGGACGACATCGCGGCCTCGCCGGAGCTGGAGGTCAAGGTCCTGGACTGAACGGCCCGCGAACCCGCATATGGACAAGGACACGAACGAGCTCGCGCGACAGCTGACCGAACGGCTCACGAAGGAGCGTGCTGTGACGAGGACATCGAACCGATGGCGCCTGTGGATGGCGCTGATGGTCGCCGTGGTGGGACTGGCGGTGCCGGCGGGGTCGGCGCAGGCCGCCGACGGCACCGCGCCGCCGAAGATGACGGACGGGTTCGGCCTGACCCAGGTCGACTCCACCGTCGGCGGCCCCACCAACTTCTACATCACGGTGACCACGCCCGAGGTGGCGGGCAAGCACCACATAAAGATCATTCTTCCGAGCGGCTACTACGACGACCCGGGTCGGCGCTACCCCGTGCTGTACTTCCTGCACGGTTCGCCCGACGACCCGATCCAGCAGAACTATCCGGCGCTGACCACCTCGAACGAGATGATCACCGTCGTCCCGGACGGCGGTGCCCGCGGCTGGTACGCGAACTGGCTCAACCAGCGGACCGCGGCCGGTGCCCAGAACTGGGAGAACTTCCACCTCAATCAGGTGATCCCGTTCATCGACGCGAACCTGCGGACCATCGCCGCCAAGAAGTCCCGGGCCGTCGCGGGCGTCTCCATGGGCGGCTTCGGGGCCCTGCACTTCGCGCAGGTCCGGCCCGACCTGTTCGGCCAGACCGCCTCCCTGTCGGGGGACATCGACCTGTCGGTGAAGTCCATGGACCTGCGGCTGGCCGTCGTCGCCTCCCTCGTCGGCTACGCGCCCGGCGTCGACAGCGACGCCGCCTTCGGATCGCCGTACCCCGTCTTCAACGCCGACTGGCGGTTCAACGAGGTCGACCCGGGCCAGCACATGGACCGGCTCGCCGGAGTCGGGGTCTCCCTCTACGTGGGCAACGGCGGGGGCTCGCCCGGCGACCTGGAGTTCTGGGTCGAGAGCGCGACCAAGCACGCCAAGGACGCCCTGGACGCCCGGGGTCTGCCCTACTACTACGTCAACTACGGCGACGGCTCCGCGTGGGGCACCCAGTGCAACGGCGGCCACAACGCGGGCTGCTGGGAACAGGACCTGCGGGACCTGATCCCCAGGCTGGAACGGGCCTTCGCCGCCTGACCGTTCACCTCAGGGACCTGGTGGGGACGAGGGCGACCTCGTCCCCGCGCAGGATCAACTCGTGCGTACGGCGCAGCATCCGGCTGGGGCCCACCCCGAGGTCTTCGGCCAGCCGGAGGCGGGCGCGGTCGAACACGCCCACCGCGTCGGCCCGTCGGCCGGTGCGGTGGAGCGCGCGCATCAGCATCGCGGCCACCGGTTCGTCGAGCGGGTGCGCCGCGGACAGCGCGAACAGCTCGGCGATCGCTTCGGAGTGCCGGCCCAGCCGCTGCTGCCACTGCGACTTGCGCTGCGCGAGCGCGATCCTGCGCTCGGTGAGCCGCAACCGCTCCCATTCGGCGAGCGGCCCGGGCAGGCCGGCCAGGGGCTCGCCGCGGTACAGGTCCAGGGCCCGGGAGCACAGCCGTACCACCTCGGCCGGTTCGCCCGCGCGATCGGCCGCTTCGACCTGTGCGACCAGCTCCTCCAGGCGGGCGACGTCCAGGTCGACCGCCCCGGCGACCAGCCGGTACCCGCTCCGCTCGTGGGCGATGACCTGATCGGGTCCGCCCGGGCCGGTGCCACCGCGCAGGGTCTTGCGCAGCCGGTAGACGTACACCGGCACCACGTTCGTGACCGGTGGCTCCGCCCCCCAGACGCCGTCGCGCAGCTCCTGTTGGCTCAGGGTCCGCCCGGGGCGCAGGGCCAGCGCGGCCAGTACGGCCTGCTGGCGCAGGTGCCCCAGGTCCAGGGGCTGCCCGTCGCGCGCGGCCTGCAAGGGGCCGAGCACGCCGATGCGCACCCCCGGTGCGAGTGCCCGGGCGGCGCCGCCCCGCGCCGCCGCGCCGAGCGCCCGGGTACGGGGGCCGCGGCCGGGGACGACCAGGCCGCAGTCGAAGGCGTGGACGATGGCGGCCGCCCGGTCGCGCAGCCCGTGCTTGGCCAGGATCCGTGCGAGCTGCCCGGCCACGGCGTGCTCGGGGAGGGCGAGGGCGGCGGCGATCTCGTCGTCCCGCAGGCCGCAGCCGACCCGGCGCAGCACCTCGTGCTCCAGGTCCGGGCCCGCGGGTGCGGGGGCTCGGTCGGCGGTGGCGTTCGTCTGCATCGCTGCTCCCCGGGCTCCGGGCTGGACTCTCTGGCGGACGCCGTCGACAAGGTAGTGGCGCGCGCCCGGGACGAGCCTCCGGAACGATCCGGAGTGACACGGGCGAAGGCCCCCGACGGTGCGCCGGGGGCCTTCGGACGAGCAGGAGAGAAGGGGAGGAGGAAGGAGGGGAGGGAGAAGGGGAGGAGGGGAGTGCGGAGGGTGGGGGAGTGAAGGGGGAGGGTTACGGGACGGGCTGCTGCTGGGTGACGCAGTGGATCCCGCCGCCGCCCCCGCCGAGGCTGTCGATGTTGAGCTGCTCGACGACCCGGCCGGGGAAGGCGCGCTGGAGGGTGCTCTTGGCCGCGGCGTCCGCGCCGGAGTCGCCGAACTGGGGCGCTATGACGGCGCCGTTGCACACGTAGTAGTTGGCGTAGGCGCCGACGAAATTGGGGTTGGTGGACCGGATCTTGTTGTAGTCGGGGCCCTGGAGCTTGGTGACCGCGACCTGGTGGCCCTGGGCGTTGGTGGTGGAGGAGAGGATCTGGTACTGCTGGCGCGCGTCGTTCGACCAGGCGTCGGTGTCGCTCGCCAGCGGCATCTGGACCAGGCCCTTGCCCTCCTCGAGGAAGCGGGACGTGGCGTCGACGTGGTCGTCGGTGATGTCCCGGCCGAGCACCCCCTTGAACCAGACGACCTTCGAGGCGCCGAAGGCGCTGCACATGGCCGCCTCGATCTGGGCCTGGGAGAGGTTCGGGTTGCGGTCAGGGTTGATGATGCTGCTGCGCGTGGCCATGAGCGTGCCCGCGCCGTCGGTCTCGACCGCGCCGCCCTCGCCGATGAACCCGGCCGTGCTGAAGGAGGCTCCGACGTAGGCCGCGACCCGCCCGGCTACCAGGGCGTCCTTGGCGTGGGTCTGCTGGTTGCCCCAGCCGTTGAAGTTCAGGCCCACGGCGTCGAGGCCGCCCGCGCCGTTGGTGCGGAACACCGGACCGCTGTCGCGCATCCAGCAGTCGTCGACGGGGATCGTGGTGATCACGGTGACGGCCGAGCCGCAGGCGCTGCGGGCCTTCGCGGCGGAGGCGGAGTTGGCGCACATGATCACGGGCTCGTACTTCGCGATCGTCTTGGCGATCAGTGCGATGTTCGCCTGGACGCCGGAGAGCGAACGCCCCCAGATGGCCGAGCTGTCGGGCCAGGCCATCCAGGTCCGGGTGTGCCGGACGGTGTCGATCGGGACGGCGAAGCCCCCGGCGGCGGCCGCCCCGGCGACGGCGTTGCCCCGGAGTGCGGGACGGACGGCCGCGAAGGCCTCCCCGCCGACCGCGGCCAGCGCGGCCCCGGCGGCCGTGAGCCCGGCCGCGGTCAGGAAGCCCCTGCGGTCCAGCGTCCGGCGGGAGGTTTCCCGGGGCGCCCCGGCCCCTTCCTGCGTTCCAGCGTGGTCGTTCATTTCTGACCTCCGGTCAGCCTGGGCGGATCGCGCTCCGCCGATGGGCGGGAACGTATTACTGACCGAGCGCTCGGTCAATAATTTTGGATACGTGCATGACGAACCATGATGAAGAGGAACATCCGGGCCGGAAACGGCGGGGATCACGGCCCCAGTTGATCGCCGGGCCCGTGCCGCGCACCCCGCAGTCGTTACAGTGACCGCGTGGCAGCAGCAGCTCAGGACGATCACCTCGGTACGCCCGAACCCCGCCCGGCCGACGCGAGGACCAGCAGGTCCCGCACCTCGGCGAAGGGCGCCCAGACCCGCGCGAAACTGATCGCCGCGGCCCGGACCCTCCTCGCGGGCGAGGGGTTCGCACGCTTCAGCACCCGCAACGTCGCCGCCCTCTGCGGGATCTCGCACGGGATGTGCCACTACCACTTCCACGACCGCACCGACCTGATCGTCGCGGTCGTCGAAGACATCCGGGGCGAGTGGATCACCCCGATGGAACGCGCGGTCGACGCCCCCGGCACCTTCGCCGAGCGCGCCGAGCGGGTCGTCGTCCGGTTGAACCGGCCGGAGGGGCCGGACCTCTCCCGGCTGCACTCCGCGCTCCACTGGTTCGCGCTGAACGACGAGCGGGTCCGGGTCTCCCTGGACGCCGAGTACCAGCGGTGGCGCGACTGCTTCGTCCGGCTGTTCCAGGTGCTCTCCGAGGAGCACGGCGGCGCCGTCGACCCGGTCCCGCTCGGCACGGCGCTCGCCGCCGCGGCCGACGGCCTGGCCGCGATCCAGTCACTGGACTCCCGGGTCGAGGCCGAGGCGGCCGTGCGGGCGCTGGTCGACGGCCTGACCGCGGTGGCCCTGCGCCCCTGACCGGAGCGGCGCGCGCCCTTTGGCCGGCCGCCCCCGCCGCCCTAGCGCGCGCCCCTCACAGGGCGCGCCGGGCGGCCGCGATCCGCCGCGGATCCCAGCCGGGCCGGGGCACGGACTCCAACAGCAGCCGGGTGTAGGGGTGCTGGGGGTCGGCGAGCACCTGCGCGGTCGGACCCGCCTCCACGATCCGACCGCGCCGCATCACGATGACGTCGTCGGTCACGCAGCGCACCACGCCCAGGTCGTGCGTGATGAACAGGTACCCGATCCCGGTCTCCGCACGGATGTCGAAGAGCAGGTTGAGGATCTGCGCCTGCACCGACACGTCCAGCGCGGCCACCGCCTCGTCGAGGACGAGGACGGCCGGTTCGACGGCCAGCGCCCGGGCGATGGCCACCCGTTGGCGCTGCCCGCCGGACAGCTGCCGGGGCAGGGCGTCCGCCTCCCGCGCGCCGAGGCCGACCTGCTCCAGCAGCTCGGCGATCCGCCGGGCGTGGTCCGTACCGGGGAAGTGCAACCGCAGGGTCTCGCGGAGCGCACCGCCCACGGTGGTGCGCGGATCGAGGGAGAGGAAGGGGTCCTGGAAGACCATCTGCACCTCGCGGGCCCGGGCCAGCCGGGCGGCCGCGCCGCGCCGGTGGCCGCCGCGGTCCCGGCCGTTGATCAGCACGCGCCCGCTGTCGGCCCGCTCCAGGCCCACGACGATGCGGGCGGTCGTCGTCTTGCCCGACCCCGATTCCCCGACGATGCCCAGCGACCGGCCCGCGGCCAGGGCGAACGACACGTCGTCCACGGCCCGCACGCCCCCGTAGGCCCGGCGCAGGTCCACGACCTCCAGGACGTTCGCGTCGGTGTTCCCGCTCATCAGCGGCTCTCCTTCCGGGCTGGGCGCCGCGGCGCCCCGCGCCGTCGTCACCACCTTCACCACCGTCTCAGCCATGACCGACCTTTCCCGCGAGCTGCTCGCTGTGATGGCAGGAGGTGCCGCGCCCCGGCTCGCCGGCGACCGGGAGCAGGGCGGGCGCCTCCTCGGCGCACACCTCGGTGGCGTACGCGCAGCGCGCGGCGAAGGGGCAACCGGTCAGCTCCTCGCGCAGGCCGGGCGGCCGGCCCTCGATGGCGGCGAGCCGCCCCTGCGGCGCGTCCAGGCGCGGGGTGGAGGCCAGCAGCGCCGCCGTGTACGGGTGGCGCGGCGCGGCGAACAGCGCCTCGGCGGGGCCGGTCTCGACGATCCGGCCCGCGTACATCACGTAGACCCGGTCGCTGATCGCGGCGGCGAGTCCGAGGTCGTGGGTGACGAAGAGCAACCCCGTCCCGAAGCGTTCGCGCAGGTCGCCCAGGAGCGAGACGACTTCGGCCTGGGAGGTGACGTCGAGGGCGGTGGTCGGTTCGTCGGCGAGGATCAGGGCCGGGTCGCCCATGAGGGCGGCCGCGATCATGACCCGTTGCAGCATGCCGCCGGAGAGCTGGCCGGGGTACTTGCGCAGCAGGTCGGCGCCGAGGCCGACGGCGTCCAGCATCGTGACCGCCCGCTCCTCGGCGGCCCGCTTGGGCATCCTGGCGGTGAGCCGCAGGCTCTCGGTGAGGAAGTCGCCGACGCGGCGCATCGGATTGATGGCGGCCCGCGGGTCCTGGAAGATCATGGCCACCGTGCTGGTGCGCAGGGCGCGCAGCCTGCCGGAGGACATCGTGAGGACGTCGTCGCCGACGACCCGTACGGACCCTTCCGTGCGGGCGCCCGGCGGCAGCAGCCGCAGCACGCTGCGCGAGGTGAGCGTCTTGCCGGAGCCGGACTCGCCGACCAGGGCCACGGTCTCGCGCACGCCCACGGTCAGGTCGACGCCGTCGAGCACCGGCCGCACGGTGTTCGGCAGGTGCAGCCGCAGCCCCTGGATGTCGAGGGTGTTCATCGGTCCCTCCTGGCGACCTTGTCGGCCCAGCGCTCGCCGACGACGTTGAAGGCGACCACCGTCAGCACGATGGTCACACAGGGGATGATCGCGGAGAGCGGGTAGCCGGACTGGATGGCCGCGTTGCCGTCGAAGACCATGCGTCCCCAGTCGGGGGTGAGGGCGGGCACGCCCAGACCCAGGAAGGAGAGGCCGGCGAGGTCGATGAGGGCGTAGCCGAAGTTGACCGTCGACTGCGCGAGGACCACCGGCGCGACGGCGGGGACGACGTGGCGCAGGCAGATCTGCAGCCCCGAGTGCCCCTGCACCTGGTACGCCTCCACGTACGGCCGGGCGCGCTCCGCGAGCACCAGGGAACGGGTGAGTCGGCTGACGTAGGGGAGGTAGGCGATGGCCAGGGCGATGACGGGGGCGAGCAGCCCCTCGCCGTAGACCGAGACGATCAGGATGGCCAGCAGCATGCCGGGGAAGGCGAAGACCAGCTCGGTGCTGCGGGACAGGACGGAGTCCAGCCAGCCGCCGCGCCAGGCGGCGGCCGTACCGATGGCGACGCCCACGACGGTGGAGAAGAAGACCACGCCGAGCGGTCCGAGGAGCGAGGTACGGGCCCCCAGCGCCAGCCGCGAGAAGGTGTCGCGGCCGGACGCGTCGACCCCGAGGAGGTGGTCGGCGGAGGGACCGGCCAGCGCGTTGCCCAGGTCGACGGCGTTGGGGTCGTACGGGGCGATCCAGGGGGCGAGCACCGCGAGGCAGACGACGACGGCGACGAAGCCCAGGCAGAGCAGCGCGAGCGGGGCCCGGCCGGTCCGGATCCGGGCCAAACCCGGGCGGCGGATCAAGGTGGTGCTCATGCGGCGGACCTCCCGGGACCGAGCGAGACCCGGGGATCGACCAGCGGGTGGATCAGGTCGACGAGGAGGTTCACCGTCATGAACAGCCCGACCATGATGAGGGAGATGGCCTGCACGGTGGGGAAGTCCTTGGTGGTGGTGGAGAGTTCGAGGAGCTGGCCGATGCCGCCCACGCTGAACGCCGACTCCACCAGGACGGTGCAGACGAGCAGGGTGGAGACGATGAGCCCGCCGGTGGTGAGCACGGTGCCCAGGGCGTTGCGGAACACGTGCCGCCGGATGACCTGCCCCTCGGACACGCCGCGGCTGCGGGCGACCGTGACGTGCTCCTGCCCGAGGACGTCGAGCATCGAGGCGCGGGTGACGCGGGCGAGCATGCCGATCAGGTAGAGGGCGAGCGCGATCGCGGGCAGCGTCAGGTGCCACAGCATGTCGAGCGGGCCGTCGCCGCTGCCCCCGGTGGGGAACCAGTGCAGCTTCACCGCGAACAGGCCCTGGAGCAGGACCGCCGCGACGAAGGACGGGGTGCCGATGGCGAAGGTGGTCGTGACCAGGATCGTCGCGTCGGCGCCGCCGCCGCGCACCGCGCCGATCCAGCCGAGCAGCAGCCCGAGGACCACGACCAGCACCAGCGCCATGGAGATCAGCAGCAGGGTGCTGGGCAGCCGGTCGGCCAGCAGTCGGGACACGTCGGTGCGGTAGGTGATCGAGCGGCCGAAATCGCCGTGCAGCACCTGGCCGAGCCAGCGGACGTACTGCTCGGCGAACGGGTCGTCCAGGTGGTACTGCGCGTTGATCGCCTTCAGCGCCTCCGGGGAGGCCGACCGGCCGCCCAGCAGGAAGCTGGCCGGGTTGCCCGGTGCCAGGTACATGGCGCCGAAGATCACGAAGGAGGCGCAGAGCAGGGTGGCCGCCATTTCGGCCAGCCGTCGGACGGCGAATCTGAGGAAGCTCATCGCGCGGCCGCCCCGACGTCGGCCGCCCACGGGTAGTAGAGGTAGGAGATGGTGGTCGGTGCCCCGGTGATCCGCTTGCCCAGGAAGACCGCGGTGGGCCACTCGGCGACGGGGATCCACAGCAGCTGGTCGGCCGCCTTCTTCTGCAGCTCGGCGGCGGTCGTCATGCGCTCGGCCGTGTCGTAGGTGGACTTGGCCTTGTCGACGAGCGCGTCGTAGGCCGGGTCGCTGTAGCCCGCGTAGTTCTGGTAGGCCCCGGTCTGGAAGTTGCTGAGCAGGTCCATCGGGTCGGTGACGGAGTCGTAGTACGTCTCGGGGAACATGTCGATGCCCTCGCGCGCCGCGGGGTCGGTGAACAGCGAGGTGAAGGCGTTCGGGGCGATCGTCTTGAGCTGGACCTTCAGCCCGATCCGGGTGCCCGCGTCCTGGACCGCGGTCGCCAGCAGCGAGACGTCCTGCCCGATCGAGCTCGTGGCCATGACCACCGTCTTGCCGGTGGCGCCCGCCTCCTCGACCAGCCGCTTCGCGGCCTCGACGTTCTGGTCGGGCGAGGGGAGGCCGGCGAAGGCGGAGTCGCGGACCTTCTCGGGGGCCCCGGCCCAGACGGCCTTGGTGGTGAGCGAGGAGGTGGCGGTGCCCGCGCCGCCGAGGCCCGCCTTGACGAAGCCGCGGCGGTCCAGGGCCAGGGAGAGCGCACGCCGGACGCGGACGTCGCCGAGCACTCCCTTCATGTTGGTCATGTTGACGTTGACCGTGCTCAGGCCCTCGCCGAAGAACAGCGTCCCGGCCCCGCTCTTGCTCAGTCGGTCGTAGCTCTCGGTGGGGATCAGGTAGCCGCCGTCCGCCTCGCCGTTCAGCAGCGCGTTCGTCCGGGCGGACGGGTCGGTGAGGAAGGTGAAGACGGCCTTGGCCGACTTGGCCTTGGTGCCCCAGTAGCCGTCGAAGCGCTGGAGCTCGATCGACTGGCCCTTGTTCCAGGTGCCCAGCTTGAAGGGGCCGGTGCAGTCCAGGCTGCCGGAGGTGCCGTAGTCCTTGCCCGCCTTCTCCACCCCGGCGCGGGAGGCCACGACGCCCGCGGCCGTGGCCATGTACTGCGGGAACATGGCGTCGGGCTGCTTGAGCTTGACCGTCACCTGGAGCGGACCGGTCTTGGCGACGCTCTCGACGTTGACGAACTCGCTGTTCCAGGCGGCGCCGTTGTCGGGGTTCATCTGGCGGCCGAGGCTGTACACGACGTCGTCGGCGCTCATCACCGCGCCGTCGTGGAAGTGCACCCCGGCGCGCAGGTCGTACACCCAGGTCTTCGGATCGGGGTTGGTGGCCTTCTCCGCCAGCCCCGGGGCCATGGTGAGCTGCGGGGTCCACCGCATCAGGCTCTCGCAGACGTTCGACAGGATCGTGTTCTGCGGGTAGTCGAAGGCCGAGATGTAGTCCAGCGTGGGCGGCTCGGCGTACACGGCCCAGGTGAAGGAGTCCAGCGGCCCGGCGGCGGCCGGCGTGCCGGCGGAGAGCTTGTACGGGGCGTCCTTGGTGGCCGCGTCGTTCTTGGGCGGACCGGCACAGGCGGTGATCAGGGCGAGCGCGGCGAGCGCCGCGACGGGGAGCGCGGAGCGGTTGCGCGGGGACCTGCGGGCGCTGGACCGGGGCAGGGGTCGGGACCGGGACATCGGTGCTCTCTCTTCCATGCTCAACGGGGGAGGTGGCGGCTGGGCCGACGGTTGGGCGCGCTGCGGGCCGCAGGCGTGCGGACCCGGACGCGGGGGAGGGAGGAGCAGGTCAGGCGGTGAGGGAGACCGCCGACGGTACCTGCTGGGTGATGCAGTGGACGCCACCACCGCCGTAGGCGATCACCCGCGTGCGGACGCCGACCACCTTGCGGTCGGGCAGCGCGGCGGCGATGACGGCGAGCGCGCCCTCGTCCCCGGGCAGGCCCGCGACCGGGACCACCACGCCGCCGTTGGCGATGTAGAAGTTCAGGTAGCCGACCTCCGTCTCCTTGCCGTCGACCTGGACGAAGGCGCTCTGCGGCAGCTCCAGGACCTCCAGCCGGCGGCCCGCGGCATCGGTGGCGGCCTCGAGCACGGCGCGGTTCGCGCGCATCCGCTCGTAGTCGGGGTGGGTGGGGTCGTCCGGGAGCTGGACCAGCACCTTGCCGGGGGCGACGAAGGCGCAGACGCCGTCCACGTGGCCGTCGGTCTCGGTGTCCAGCAGCCCGCCGTACGGCAGCCAGATGACCTTGGTGACGCCGAGGCGGGCGATCAGCTCCGCTTCGATCTCCTGCTTGCTCATCCCCGGATTGCGGTTCGGGTGGAGCAGGCACTGTTCGGTGGTGATCAGCGTTCCTTCGCCGTCGACGGTGATGGAGCCGCCTTCGAGGATCATCCGCGAGTCGACGCGCTCCACGCCGAGGTGGTCCAGCAGGGCCGCGGAGATCTTGTCATCGGTGTCGTACGGGTGGTGCTTGCCGCCCCAGGCGTTGAAGCGGAAGTCGACGCCCGCCCGCTCCCCGTCGGTCCCGAGCACGAAGATCGGCCCGGAATCGCGGAACCAGGAGTCGTCGAGGGGGAGCTCGATGACCTCCACTCCCGCGCCGCAGAGCTCCCGGGCCTCGGCCCCGCTGCCGGGCAGGGCCACCATGGTGACCGGCTCGAAGGTGGCGATAGCGGTCGCCACCTGCGCATATTCGTACTTGACGGTGTCGAAGACCGCACCCCACAGATCCTGCCGGGTGGGCCAAGCCATCAGGCAGCGCTCGTGCGGGGTCCACTCGGCGGGCATCCGGAAACGCGTCATGATCTCTCCTGTTTGAATATTCAGTCAGCAGGAAGCGGAAGGGAGGGTGGGGATGAACGTAACGGTGATGTGTCCCGCATCCTCCTCCGAACTGAAAATTCAGTCAATGCTTCTGGCCAAGGAGTTATCGATCCGGCCACGGGTAGAGTGATCCCTCGTGTCAGACCGTCGAACAGAGATACTCAGGGCCGCCACGCGGGTGATCGCGCGACGCGGCGTGCGCGGGCTGCGCGTGGGAGAGTTGGCCGCCGAAGCGGGCGTGTCCACCTCGCTGATCTACTACCACTTCACCGATCGCGCGGGGATCCTCCGCCGGACCCTGGAGTTCATCAGCGACCGCGCCGACCGCTACACCGCCGAGCGCGATCCCGGGCAGGACCCGGAAGATCCCCGCACGGAACTGACGCAGGTCCTGCTCCTGGAGCTCCAGGACACCCCCGAGGTGCGCGAGAACAGCACGGCCTGGGGCGAGCTGCGGGCCAGCGCCGTCTTCGACCCCGAGCTGCGCGAGGACGTCGCCAAGGCCACGCACACCTGGGTCCACGAGATCGCGGACCTACTGGCCCACGCCCGCCCCCTGGGCACGGCGCCCGCGCACGCGGCCGCGGCGGAGCGGCTCACCGCGCTCCTGGAGGGCCTCAGCGTCCGCTGGCTGAGCGGTTCGCTGCCGCTGGACCACGCCCGACAGCTCCTGACGGACGCGATCGAACACGAACTGTCCGCCTAGTGCCGTGACCGGGAAGGTCCACCGGGTCGCAGCCGTAGGCCGTCTCGCGCACGCAGCGCCGGGCGCCCGGCGGAGCGGCCGCGTCAGTACGCGTCGCCGCGGACGATCAGGCGCGCCACCACGGCCCGGGCCGGAGCCAGCTCCGCGGCCACCGCGGCGGCCCGCGCGTCGTCGTAGTCCACCCGCGCCGGGAGCGGCTCGCCGAGCGCCAGGCACCGGCGCCGCAGGTGCGTCGGCGGATGCGTGTCGTCGACGCCGTGCCCGCGCCGTGCGGCGACCCGGAGCAGCCGCTCGTACTCGCGGGCCGGCAGGGAGCGCGCGTGGACGGCGATCCGCTCCCAGAGTTCCCGCTCGGCGGCCTCCCGGACCTCCCGCCCGGCGGCGCCCCCCTTCATCTGGGCGTTCACCCGCTCCCGGCGCAGCGCGTCCTCGACCGACCCCGCCACGAGCAGCCGTTCCATCAGCCCCACCGCGCCCGCCGTCGAGCCGGCCCGCGCCGCACTCAGGTCGGCCCGGTACTCGGCGCGCTGCGTGGCGCGCAGCGTCGACCGGTCCAGCAGCAGGAGCAGGCCGTAGGCCGCGCACCGCGGGAGGTACGTCACCACGTTGAACAGGGTGTCCCACACCGAGTGCGCGCGGCTGGGGGCCAGGGTGTCCAGCCAGAGGGCCAGGGTGCGCAGGGCCTGTCCGATGGCCAGGCCGTGCCGGACGTCGCCGCCCGCGAAGTGCCCCAGCTCGTGGCCGAGCAGGGCCACGCGCTCCTGCGGCGCGAGCACCTCCCACAGCCCGAGTCCCAGGATCAGCACGCGGCGCCGGCGCGGTCCGTACGAGGTCACCGCGGCGTTGAAGGCGCCGTCGACCACCACCGCGTGCACCCCGGTCGTGCCCGTGACCCCGGCCACCTCGTCGATCAGCTCGAACAGCCGGGGCGCGTCGGCCCGGTGGAGCGCCGGTCCGTGCCCGGGCAGTCGGCCGAACCGCGGCCGCAGCACGAAGGCCACCACCAGCAGGACGACGCCCGCGACCGGCTGGACCCCGGTGTCCCACCCCAGGGCGATCAGCAGCACCCCCGCGACCGCCAGCACCAGGGTCAGCCCGTGCACCAGCAGCGCGATCCCCAGGGCGAGCAGCGACGCCGCGTCGCTGCGCGCCGGACCGGGGTCCCCGCCGGACATGGTGGCGGCGAGCTCCTCGCCGTGCCGCCGTGCCAGCCGTCGGCGCACCGCGGCGATCCGGCCGGGCTCGGGGTCCGGGACGGCCGGGTCCACGTTCCAGTCGCAGGCGGCGCACCACACGGTGAACCGCTCGTCGGCGGCGTCGAGCACCTGCCCGCACTCGGGGCACGACCGCCCCTCGATCGTCCTGACCGCGCTGTCGAGCTCCATGATCGCCTTTCCCCGGCGGACCCCCCCCCGGGCGCGCGGCTACGGCAGAGTAGCCGAGGCGGCAGGGTCCCGAGAAAAGGTTTGTCCCGGAGCGCGGGATCGCGTTGGCTGGGCGGCATGAACGCACTGCACACCGAACGCCTCACCCTGCGCCGCTGGCGCGACAGCGACCTGGAGCCGTGGGCGGCGATGAACGCCGATCCCGCCGTCCGCGAGCACCTGGGCGAGGTGCTCACCCGGGAGGGGAGCGACGCCTCCGTGGCGCGCTTCGAGGCCGGCTTCGAGCGGCGCGGCTACGGCTGGTGGGCCGTCGAGGTCCGGGCCACGGGCGAGTTCATCGGCTTCGCCGGGCTGGACGAGGTGGACGCGGGGCTGCCGTTCGCCGGAGTGGAGATCGGCTGGCGCCTCGCCCGGTCGGCCTGGGGCCACGGCTACGCCACCGAGGCCGCGCAGAGCGTACTGGCCCACGCCTTCGACGTGCTGCAGCTCCCCGAGGTGCTCGCCGTGACGACGGCCACCAACCTCCGCTCCCAGGCGGTGATGCGCAGGATCGGCATGACCCGCGACCCGGCCGACGACTTCGACGACCCGGACGCGCCCGAGGGCCCGCTGCGCCCGAACGTGCTCTTCCGCCTCCCCCGACCGACAGCGGCCTGAGACCCGCGTCGAAACCGGCGCGGGGGCCCGGGGCGGTTCAGCCCAGGCGGTCCAGTTCGGCGGTGATGGCCGAGAACATCAGGTCACGGGCGTGCGCCAGCGGCAGACTGCCGCTGAGCCAGCGCGAACTCAGCCCCTCCACCAGGGCCGTCAGCCGCTCGGCGGCACCGGACAGGGCCGCCTCGGAGGCCATCGGGTGGACCTGGCCGACCAGTTCGGCGACCTCCCGCACCCACACCCGGGTCGCCCGGGCGAGATCGTCGCGCAGGTCGGGGTCGAAGACGGCGCAGGCCCGCAGTTCGCCCCAGGCCGTGCTGTTCTCCCGGACGTCGGGCGCGTCCTGGAGTTCGAGCAGGAGCGTCTGCTCCAGCTCGCCGCGGGCGTCGAGCGGGGGGAGGTCGGGCGAGCGCTCCGTCGTGTAGCGGCCCGCCCGGTCGTTGATGAACTCCAGCGTCGCGCGCAGGATTCCGGCGCGGTCCTTGAAGTGGTAGTAGATCAACGCGGTGGACACGCCCGCCTCGGCGGCGAGTTCCTCCACGCGCAGCCCGCGCACACCGCGCCGGGCGATCACCCGCGCGGCACCCTCCATGATCGATGTTCGACGGTCAGCCACAATCGGACACCCTACCCGGGGCGACCGGCGGGCCCGGTCAGGTGTGCAGGACGACGAGGTCGCCCCCCGGCCCCAGCGGCGGCAGGGGCGCGAAGGTGCGGGGGAGGACGAGGGCCGGGCCGTCGCAGCCCCGCGGACGGGGACTCGCGTCGAAGAGGTAGGCCGCCTCGGTGGCCGGATCGCTGACCAGGTGGGGCCCCGGCGAGGCGGTGGCGCGCGTGTGCGGGGTGCGGAAGACGCTGCGCAGGTGGCGCAGGGTCCGTGCGGGCGAGTCCGGGACGATCGCCGCGGCCGCCCCGTCCGGGGGGATCGCGCCGGACAGGAGCAGGGCGAGCAACACCGGTACCGCCTTGCGGCGCAGGGTGGCGGTGGCGGCGCCCAGCCGGTGGGCGTGCCCCGCGGGCAGGGACAGGGCCAGACTGCTCGCCGCGCCGCCGGTGGCGAGCGCGACCGCCGAACAGACCACGCCGGGGGAGTACTCGCTGAGGTCGAAGACCGGCTCTCCCGGGGCCAGCGCGTCCAGGGCGTGGAAGAGCACCCGGCTGTCGGTGATGGTCCGCGCGGTGAGCCGGGCGGGACGGTGGCGCGCCACGTGGTCGGCCCGACCGTCCCGGTCGAGCTGGGTGAGCAGGCACTTGCCGACCGCGCTGGCGTGGGCCGCCGCGCGGAAGTCGACCCATTCCTCGACGGGCGGGGTGCCGGGCCCCTCGGCCATCTGCGTGATGCGGACCTCGCCCTCGGCGTAGCGGCTCAGGTAGAAGGCGGCGCCCGCGCTGTCCCGGGCCAGCGCCAGGGTGTGCTGGAGCTGGGCGGCGAGCCCGTGCCCGCCGGGTGCGCCGAGCCGGTCGAGCGCGGGGCCGCGCCCGTAGACGCCCGCCGCGGGGCGGCAGGCGTACCCCTCCTCGCACAGCATGGCCAGCAGCGGGCCGAGTTCCGCGCTGGCCAGCCCCGCCTCCCGCCCGATCCGGGCGGCGTCGACGCCGAGCGGGTGCCGTTCGAGGACGCCGACGACGGCCAGCGCGCGCCGCGCCCGGGTCAGTGCGCCGGTGGTGTCCGGGTCCGCGGGGCCCGGCGCGCGGCGGCGCGCGGCGGGTGGCGGTGGCGGGGGCGACGGGGGGTGGCGCACCGGAAGGGGCGGGGGAGCGAGGTCGCCGTCCGCGCGGGCGCGGGGGGTCGGCCGCGGATCGGACCCGGCCGCCGGGTCCGGCTCCCGGGCCGGGGCGGTGGGCAGGAAGGCGGGCAGCACCTCGGGCAGGCCGGGGCGGGGCAGCGGCACCGGGCCGAGGTCGACGTCCTCGAACCGGTCGACGTGGCGCAGCACCCGGGCCTGCGCGCAGAGCCGGATCTCGCGCAGGTCGCGCGGCCCCCCGGGCAGGTAGCCGGAGCGGGCGAGCTCGGCCGCCCAGACCCGGGCGTCCTGGTGTTCGCCGCGCCGGGAGTGGTCGAGGAAGAGGCAGTAGGCGGCGGATCCGGTGTGCGCGGCGCCGGAACCGGCCGCGAACTGCCACCAGAAGCGGGCGCCGTCCCGCAGTCCGGCGAGGTGCAGCAGGCAGCCGAAGACCAGGGCGCCCGGCGGGTCGCCGTGCCGGGTCGCGATGAACTCGCCCAGCCGGGCGGCGGCTCCGGGCCCGCAGACCACGGCCAGGCTGACCGCCTTGAGGTCGCGCCGGGCCTGTTCGGCCTCCACGGGCCGGTCCCGCGCGGGATCGCTCCAGCCGGGCGGCGCCGGGCGGGCGCGGGCGTCGGCGGCCCGGGCCGCGGCCCGGGTCCGCAGCAGCAGTCGGGTCTCGGCGGCGCCGAGGTCGTAGTGCGGATAGCGGTCCGGGACCCGGGCCCGGGCCAGGAAGTGTTCCAGGGTGCGGGCGGGGTCGCCGACCCCGCGGTCCGCGCGGGCCGGCAGTTCGGCGGGGCCCGGGAGTTCGGCGGGGTCCGCGTGCTCGCCGTGGTGGCTCATGGCGCGCCGCCCTCTCCGCCGAGGAGCCGGGTGAGCCTGCGGCGCGCCTGGGTGAGGTGGGAGCGGACGGTGGCTTCCTCGACGCCCATCACGCGGGCGGCTTCGCCGGTGGTGCAGTGCAGTCCGTAGCGCAGCAGCACGGCGTCGCGCTGCCGCTCGGCCAGCCGGGAGACCGCCGAGTAGAACTGGATGCTGTCGGTCAGCACGTCGTACGGATCGACGGCGGCGTCCTTGAGCGCGGCCTCGAAGGCGCTGATGTCCATGGGCCGCGGCCGCCGGTCGCGTTTGCCCTGTTGATCGACGATGCGGTGTTTGAGGACGGTCCAGGCGTACGCCTCCAGCCGGTCCATGTGGAGCATCCGGAGCCACTCGTTCATGATCGCGTCGAAGGTGGCGTCGACGGCGTTCTCCGCGTCGGTGTCGGAGCCCAGCTGGAGGTACGCGAATCTCATGTAGGAGGGCCGCCGGTCGGTGTGGAAGGCCCAGTACGACAGGCGCGCCCGCGTGTCCCACTGGCTCATCGGCGTCGCCGGGCGCTGCCGTCGGCTGGGCAGGCCCACCGCCCCACCGGATTCCTCCGGTCCGCCATCGCTCACCGCTCCACCTCTCCCCCTCGTGGCACTGGAGGTGCTCGCCCCCACCCTGCCAGCGTTCGCGCGGCCGCGAGAAGGCCGCGGACCAAGCGGGGAAAGGAAGTTGACGGCCCGTCCGATGCGGAGCGTTTCGTGATCGACTTCGATCGGCACGGCGACGAACTGACGGTTGTGCATATGCCGACGGACGTTTCCCGTGGTCGGGGCCGGTCGGCGGCGGACCGGCGGAGCCGGGGCGCCTTCCGGGGCGCTCTCCGGCGGGCTGCCGGCGAGCGGCCCGCGAGCGCCCCGGGCGCGGCGTGTGACCATCCCAAGATTCACTCGTTTGTCGGACCGTGGGCACATCACAGCGATTCGGCTCCACCGCCGTCGAAGCAGCCGAGGCGGTCCTCGTCGAGCAGTACCCCCACCTGGTACGGCTCGCCTACCTGACGCTCCCCGACGGCCTCGGGCGGCACGCCCGGGTGCTGCGCGCGCACCGGGCGGTGCAGCGGGGGTTGCCCCGGGCGCGCGCCGGTGACGAGCCGGGGCGTCCGGGGGGCGCACCCCCGGGCCCCGGCGCACCCCCCGGCCCCGGCGGGCCGCTCGGGGAGGTGCGGGCCCGGGTGCTGCGGGCCGCGCTGGCCCCGGGCGGGCGGCCCGGGACGGCCCTGGCCCGGTGGGGATGGCCGCCCGCGCCCCCCTTCGTGTGGGGGCTCAGGCTCTGGCCCCCGGCGGGCGGGATCGACGAGACGGCCCGGCTGCTCGGCGGGGTGCCCGCGGCGGTCCGCGCGGCCTTCGTGCTGCACCGGCTGGACGGGCTCGCCGAGGCGGGGACGGTCCGGGTGCTGGCCGCCGCGGGAGTGGCGGATCCGGCCGAGAGCGTGCGCCTGGCCCTGGCCCTGCCCGTCGGCGAAACGCTTTTGCGGACCACGGAGTTCGACGCCTGCGTGGTCAACACCCGGCCCACCGACCTGCTGCGCCGACGCCGCCGGGTGCGGGTCGGCTGGGCGGCCGCCGCCGTACTGGCCCTGGTCGCCGGGGTCGCGGTGGCCGACGGGGCGCCGCCGGGACCGGACGTGCGGCCCGCCGCCGGAGCCGTGGCCGCCGGGGCGCTCGACCCGGACCGCCTGGTGCGGATCCCGGCCGCCGCCTGGTCCGACACGGCCCGGGTCGACTTCACCGCCTGGCCCGCCCGCGGTGCGCGGGCGGGGGACCGGGCACTGCTCGCGCGGGCGCTGGGGGCCTGGGCGAGCAGGTCCGCGCAGGTGCCGGTGAGCGCCGCGCCGGGGACCCCGACGGACCCGCCGGGGCGGCCGCCGCAACTGCTCTACGCCGGGGACGTCGAGGGCCGGGCCGTGGTGCTCCTGCTCGACGCCGACCGGGTGGTGCGCTACGGCGAAGCCGCCGGTGGGCCGCGGGAGCGGGCGCTCGACTTCGCCCGTACCGACGAGGCCGGGGTGACCACCGCGGGCGCCCTCGTGGTGAGCCGGGCGGGCGGCCGGGTCCGCTATCTGCTGGCCCCCTGGATCGCCACGGCCGCCACCTTGGACCTGCTGCGGCCGGCGGACGCCGGGCAGCCGCTGGCCGTGGCCGCCGACGGGGTCACCGCCGCCGCCGCGGTGCCCGGGGCCTCCGGGGCCTGCGCCGGATGGCCCGTGCTCGCGCTGACCTCGTCCACCCGCATCGTCGAGAAGCACTCCTTCGTGCTCGCCGACCTCGGCGCGCTGTCGCCCGTACACCTGACCTACACGCCACTGCCGGACGGGCCCAACGCCGTGCCCGCGCGCCAGCCAAGGGAGGCGACCGGTCCCGCCGCCCGCGCCGCGTGGGCGCCGCTCGCCTGCGGGCTGCGGGAACTGCGCGGGGGCGCGGTGCGGGCCGTCAACGTCTGGGACTTCGCCGCGTCCGAGCTGCCCGAAGGCGGCGGCCGGGCCGTCTGGTCCTGCACCCGGGCCTCCGGCTGGGCCGGGCCCGGCGACGTGCTCGTGCGGCTGCGACCGCCCGCGGGCCCGGCGCAGGACGTGGCCCGGGCCCGCTCCACCGCCGCCTGCGGCCGCTTCGGCCAGCACCTGCTGGTCGGCACCCGGTGGAGGACGGCCGCCGGACACTGGTACGAACTGGCCGCCGGCAGCCGGGAGGTGGCGGCCATCACGGCCACCGGCGCGGTCCGCGCGGAGGCGGCCGGCCGCAGCCTCACCGCCCCCGCCGGGCCCGAGGGAGCGCCGGTGACCCTGACCGCCCGCCTCGCGAGCGGCGCCCGGATCACGGCCCTCGACGGCGCCGGCGGCGGCCGCGACTGACCGCGATCCCGCCGCCGTGCGGCTCCGGTCGCGCGGCCCGACCCCCGCCCCGGCCGGTCCCTGCTCGGCCGGGGCGTGATCAGCGCTCCTGTAGCATGACCGCGAGCGCGAGGGCGGTGACGCAGAGGTCACAGCCCTCGCTTTCGTGTAAGGCCCACCCCTTGAAAATGCGGCACGTGGCGTTTCGTCGGTTCGATACGATGAGCCCCTTCACGATCCTTCACACGCCGCACGTATGAAATGGAGCATCCGAGGATGTCTCGACACCTGATCACCAGCGCGCTTCCCTACATCAACGGGATCAAGCACCTGGGCAACATGGTCGGGTCGATGCTTCCGGCGGACGTGTACTCCCGGTACCTCCGCCAGCGCGGCCACGAGGTCCTCTACATCTGTGCCACCGACGAACACGGCACCCCCGCCGAGCTGGCCGCCAAGGCCGCCGGACTCTCGGTCGCCGAGTTCTGCGCCCAGGCGCACGACGCGCAGAAGGCGATCTACGACGGTTTCGAGCTGTCCTTCGACTACTTCGGCCGCAGCTCCTCGGAGCAGAACCGCGAGATCACCCAGCACTTCGCGCGCCGGCTCCAGGAGAACGGCCTGCTCGAGGAGCGCGCGATCCGGCAGGTCTTCTCGCCGGTCGACGACCGCTTCCTGCCGGACCGCTACGTCGAGGGCACCTGCCCGCACTGCGGCTACGACAAGGCCCGCGGCGACCAGTGCGAGAACTGCACCCGCGTCCTGGACCCCACCGACCTGATCGAGCCGCGCTCGGCCATCTCCGGCTCCACCGAGCTGGAGGTCCGCGAGACCAAGCACCTCTTCCTGCTCCAGTCCAAGCTCCAGGGCGAGGTCGAGGCCTGGGTCGCCGAGCACGAGGAGGAGTGGCCGCAGCTGGCCTCCTCCATCGCCCGCAAGTGGCTGACCGAGGGCCTGCACGACCGCGCGATCACCCGTGACCTCGACTGGGGCGTGCCGGTCCCGGCCGACACCTGGCCCGAGCTGGCCGCCGACGGCAAGGTCTTCTACGTCTGGTTCGACGCCCCGATCGAGTACATCGCCGCGACCAAGGAGTGGGCGGACGCCGACCCGGCGAACCGCGACTACAAGTCGTGGTGGTACCAGGCCGAGGACGTGCGCTACACGCAGTTCATGGCCAAGGACAACGTCCCCTTCCACACCGTGATGTTCCCCGCCACCGAGCTGGGCGTCCGCGAGCCGTGGAAGATGGTCGACTACGTCAAGGCCTTCAACTGGCTGACCTACTACGGCGGCAAGTTCTCCACCTCGCAGAAGCGCGGCGTCTTCACCGACCAGGCGCTGGAGATCCTGCCCGCCGACTACTGGCGCTACTTCCTCATCGCCAACGCCCCCGAGTCCGACGACTCGTCCTTCACGTGGGAGCACTTCGCCTCCACCGTCAACAAGGACCTCGGCGGCACCCTCGGCAACTTCGTCAACCGCGTGCTGACCTTCTCGCGCAAGAAGTTCGGCGACGAGGTCCCCGCGGGCAGCGCCGCCGGTGAGGCGGAGGCCCGCCTCGGCGAGCAGATCGCCGAACTGCTGGCCGAGTACGAGGGCCACATGGAGGCGCTCCAGTACCGCAAGGCCGCGGCCGCGCTGCGCGCCCTGTGGTCGGCGGGCAACGCCTACCTCGACGAGAAGGCCCCCTGGCTGGAGGTCAAGACCGACCTGGACGGCGCCGCGCTCACCCTGCGCACCGCGATGAACCTCATCCACCTCTACTCGGTGGTCTCCGAGCCCTTCATCCCCGCCTCGACGCGCGCCATGCGCTCCGCCTTCGAGCTGGCCGACGACACGGCGACCTGGGTGACCCCGGAGCAGGCGAAGTCGCTGGACGCGGTCCCCGCGGGCACCCCGTTCACCGTGCCGCCGGTGCTCTTCGCGAAGATCACCGAGGAGGACCTGGAGTCCTACCGCGAGCGCTTCGGCGGCAGCGACGCCGAGGCCTGAGGCCCGTAGCACGACCCGTACGACACGAAGGGGCGCGGCCACCGCACGGTGGCCGCGCCCCTTCGCGTACCCGGCGCCCGCCCGCTACAGGGCCGCGCCCAGGGCCACGAAGCCGCAGATCAGGACGAAGAGGATCGCCAGCAGCGGCCACACGAACCGCAGGTACTTGTCGTAGCCGACCTTCGCCAGGGCCACGCCGCCGATGGTCACCGCGGTGGTCGGGACCCACAGGTTCATCCAGCCGCTGGCCGACTGCCAGGCCGTCACCACCACCGCGCGGGAGACCCCCGCGAAGTCGGCGAGCGGGGCCAGGATCGGCATGGCGAGCGTGGCGTGGCCCGAGGTGGACGGGATCAGGAAGGCCAGCGGCAGGTTCACCAGGAAGACGATCACCGCGAAGACCCCGGACGAGGTGCCCTTGACCACGCCCTCGATGGAGTGCAGCACGGTGTCGGTGATCTGCGAGTTGTTCATGATCACGGTGACCCCGCGCGCCAGCATGATGACCAGGGCGGGCGAGATGAAGTCGGCGGCGCCCTGGATGATCGTGGAGCTGAGCGCGGCCTCGCCCATCCGCGCCACCAGGCCGACCAGTACGGCCGCGCACAGGAACAGCGCCGAGAGCTGCGGGAAGGACCAGTCCAGCTCCCAGCCGTACGGCGTCGCGTCCGCCTTGCCGGTGAGGGCGCTCGACCAGGGCACCACCGAGAAGATCATGAAGGCGAAGACCAGGACCAGCAGCACCAGCACCGTCTTGTGCAGCCGGGTCAGCTCCGGCTCCGCCACCTCGTCGCCGGTCGCCTTCTGCTCCCGGTCCCCGGGCAGGAAGCCGCACAGGGACTTCGTCGGGTCCTTCTGGACCCGCTTCGCGTAGCGGATCACGTAGAGGACCGTCACCGTCGTCAGCACGATCCACATCAGGAACCGCAGCACGATCCCGTCGCCCAGGGAGATGTCGGCGGCCGAGGAGGCCACACCGGTCGCGAACGGATTGACCGTGGAGCACAGGACGCCGATGCCCGCGCCCAGGATCGAGGCGCCGACGGCCACGAGGCGGTCGTAGCCGAGGGCCAGCATCATAGGCACCAGCAGGCCGTAGAAGCCGAGGGTCTCCTCCGCGAAGCCCTCCACCGTGCCGAGGACGGCGAAGACCACCATCACGGCGGCGATCAGCAGCGCGCCGCGGTCCCGCAGCCGGTGGGCGAGGCGGGAGATGCCCCGGTCGAGGGCGCCGGTCGCGAAGACCACCGTGATGAAGGCGCCGATGGCCAGGACGAAGAGGAAGACGCCCGCACTGCCGTAGAGCGCACCCGTCAGGCTCGGGCCGACCTGCCCGGTGGTGGTGTCCTGGAGGCCGTAGAGGCCGTTGACGGGGGCGAGGAAGAGGTCGTTCAGCCGGTCGGTGAAGCTCTGCGTGCCCGGGACCCGGTGGTAGGTGCCCGCGATCGGGGCGCCGCTGTCGTTGCGGTCGTACTGGCCGGAGGGGATGAGGAAGGCCAGTAGCCAGATCGCGACCGTGACCAGGGCCAGGATGGTCAGCGCGCTGGGGAAGGTGAACTTCCGCGCGGGCGGCGGTTCGCCGCCGGCCCCCGGCTCCAGCTCGGGCCCGGCGGGGGTGGGAGCCGGGCTCGCGGCGCTCACCGGGCGCCTCCCGCACGGTGGTCCGCGGCGTACTCGCGCAGGAACGCGACCATCGCGACCACGGTGTTGCGCAGCTCCGAGAAGAGCACGCGCTCATTGGGGGCGTGCAGGTTGCACATGCTGTCCTGCGCGCCGAAGAGCAGCACCTCGGCCCCGGGGGCAGCCTTGGCCAGTCCGTTGACCAGGGGGATCGAGCCGCCGGTGGCGACGTACGAGGCCTCCGCGCCCCAGGCCTCCTTCAGCGCGGTCAGCGCCGCCCGGTAGGCGGGGCCGCCGGTGCGCGCCTCGAAACCGGGGCCGGTGTCGCCCGGGGTGACGGTGAGGGGGATGCCGAAGGGGCGCTGCGCGCGCAGGTGCGAGACCAGTGCGGCCCGCGCCTCCAACGGGTCCTGGTGCGGGTGGAAGCGGAGGTTCAGCTTGGCCCGGGCGTAGGGGACCACCGCCGAGGCCGCGTGGTCCACGCTCGGGGCGTCCAGACCGATCACGGTGATCGCGGGTCCGCTCCACAACCGCTCGCCCAGCGAGCCCGTACCGATCAGCGGCAGGTCGCCCCGGACGGAGGCGAGGTCACGGAACTCCTCCTCGGTGTAGGTCGTCCCGTCCCACGGGTCCCGCCGCAGGCCGCGCACGGCCACGTCACCCGCGTCGTCGTGCAGCGTGCCCAGGGCCCGCAGCAGGACCAGCAGGGCGTCGGGGGCGGCGCCGCCGAACTCCCCGCTGTGCCGGGGCTCGGCGAGGGTGCGGACCTCCACGGTGACCTCGCAGGCGCCGCGCAGCCCGGTGGTGAGGGTGGGCGTGCCGGGCCGCAGGTTGCCGAGGTCCGCGATCACCATGGCGTCGCACGCGAACCGGCCGGGGTCGCTGGGCGGGTAGTCGTCGAAGGCGCTGCCGTACTCCTCCTGGCCCTCGATCACCATCTTGATCCCGACGGGCGGTCGGCCTCCGTACGCCCGCAGCATGCCCAGGTGCGCGATCACGTTCGACTTGTCGTCGGCGATGCCGCGCGCCCGCAGGCCGCCGGGGACCGGGGTCGGTTCGAAGGGCGGGGACAGCCACAGGCCCGGGGCGCCGGCGGGCTGGACGTCGTAGTGCCCGTAGAGCAGCACGGTGGGGGCGTCCGGTTCGGGGGGCGGGATCTCGGCGTAGATCACCGGGGCGGTGTCGGGCAGGTCGATGCGCTCCACGTGCGTCACGCCCGCGTCCCGCAGCAGCGAGACGATCAGGTCGTGCGCCTCCTCGACCGGTTCCGGCGGGTAGCCGGGGAAGGCGATCGAGGGGATCGCCGCCAGCCGTTCCAGGTCGGCCACCAGGCCGTCCATCAGCGCGTCGACCCGCGCTCCGAGGTCTTCCCGACTGCTCGCTTCCACCCGGCACCGTCCCTCTCATCCCCGCTGAGCTGCGGTTCTGCTCCCTCGATGATGGGCCGGGGGCGGGTGCGGTGCCGTGGCGGAATGGGCCGCGCGGGTGAACGGGGCCGGGCCCGGCGGGGCCGCGCGGTCCGGATGGCCGGAAGTCGACCCTGCAGTGGCGATCTTGACTGATCCACCGCGTGTCGAAGCCGTCCCGAAATCGTTTCTTCATCCGGGAGCACGCACGACGAGGAGGCAGCGCGGTGACCGCTTGGCAGTACTTCGCCGGGGCCGGGTTGGTGGTCGCCTGCTGTCCGCTCCAGGGACACGTGGACGTGCCGCCCGGGGGCGCTCGCGCGGACCTGTGCGTCCCCGCCCGGCACGAGCCCGCGGCCCCGCCGACGCCCACGGCCCGACCCTCGGTGGCGGCCGTCGTCCCCGGGGCCCTGCCGGGTCCCGCCGGGCCGACCGTGCGGCACCCGGCCCGGCCCGCGCCGGAGCCCGCCCTCCACCCGAGCCCCGCCGCCGTCCCCCGGCCCGCGACCGTCGCGGCGCGGCCGGAGCCGCCACCGGCCGCTCCGGCCCCCGCGGCGCCCGGTCCCGGTCCCGCGCCCGTCGCCCGGGCCGCGGCGCTGCCGACCGCCGGGTTCCACGTGCGCCCGTACCGTCCGGTGGCCCTCCAACGACGGGCCGCCGGCGGGATGTCGACCATGATGCTCCTGGTCGTCGTCACGACCCCGGCCGTCCTCGCGGCCGCCGTACTGCGCCCGCGCGGGCGCAGCGGCCGCAGCGGTACCGGCTGAGCGGCGCCGACCGAGCGGTCGCCCCTTCGACCGCGCCGCGCGCACCCTGCCGCCCGCACCCCGCCGCCGAGCCGGACCCCGGCTCCCGCGCACGACCGAACCACCGACCGATCCACACCACGGGAGATCCCGCATGTCCGAATGGCTGGTCCTGGCCATCGCGATGGCGCTCGTCTGCGCGCTCGTCCTCGCCTGCACCGCATTGCGGCACCGCCGCGTCGCCGCCGACGAGGACACCAGCGAAACCCCCGACGTCATCGAGTACATGACGATGATGGTCGGGGTGGTCTACGCGATCGTGCTCGGCCTGGCCATCGCGGGCGTCTGGGAGGCGCGCGGCGCCGCCGAGGACAACGTGCGCCGCGAGGCGCAGTCCTTGTACGAGGTGACCCAGCGCGCCGACGTCTACCCGGCGCCGGTGCGCGACCGGATCCGCGGCGAGGTGGACGCGTACGTCACGCACACCGTCAACGTGGACTGGCCGCTGATGACCTCCGGCGCGAACGCCTCCCCGCAGGGCGCCACCCTGCTGGGCGCCCTGCGCAGCGACGTCACCCACCAGAGCCCGGCGAACGAACTCCAGGCGCAGGCCTACCAGCCGCTGCTGGACCAGATCGCCGGCGCGGACGACGCCCGCCACTCGCGCACCCAGAGTTCGGGCGCCACCCTGCCGGGCGTGATCTGGTTCGGGCTGCTCGCCGGCGGTGTGGTCACCATCGGGCTGATCTTCACGCTGCAGATCCGCCGCTCAGGACGCGAACTGCTGCTGGCCGGGCTCTTCAGCGGGCTGATCGTCTTCCTGCTGTTCATGGTGTGGAGCTTCGACGCCCCCTACGGCCGGGAGGGAATCGATTCGGCGGCCCCGTTCCAGGACCTGTTCCCCTCGCTGGCGTTCGCCCTCGGCAAGTAGCCGGGGCGAGCCGGGTCGGGCCGAGCCGGGCCGACCGTCAGGTCCCGGCCGGTTCCATCGGCTCCACCGGCCCGGTGCGATCCGCTCCGGGCCGCTCGGCCGCCCGTTCCGCGCGCCGGGTGAAGCCCAGCTCCCGTTCCGTCAGCGGCGGGCCGGTGAGCTGGGGCATCCGCGGCCCGCGCAGCGCGTGCAGCAGCACCCGGGGCCGCACCAGCGTGGTGATCGGCGCCGACAGCGTCATCACCTCGGTGAGCGCGGTCGCCACCACGAAGTCCGCGGTGGCGGTCCGCACCAGGCGGCCCACATACCGCGAGAGCAGCCTGTCGGCCGCGCCCGGGCGCTTGCCGACGGCGTCCGGATAGAAGATGTCCTGCCCGGTCGCCAGGTCCCAGGCCACCGACACCGGCGCGGCGACGGCCCGCTGGGTCCGCCGGGACAGCCCGGCCGCACGCAGCCCGCCGCCCTCCACCAACGACCGGCGCAGCGCCCGCGCACCCTGGGCCGCCACCGACATGCCGTGGCCGTACACCGGGTTGTAGGAGGCCACGGCGTCGCCGAGGACGACGTACCCCTCGGGCCAGACCCGGGACTTCTCGTAGTAGCGGCGCCGGTTGGCGGTGTGGCCGAAGGTGGCCACCTCGGACAACGGCTCGGCGTACTGGATCAGTTCCGCGACGACCGGATGGCGGGCGGAGCGGGCGAAGGACTCGAAGGCGGCGCCGTCCGCGGTCGGTTGACCGCCCCTGGTGCCGGAGAGGGTGACCAGCCAGCGGCCGCCCTCGACGGGGATGATGACCGCGGTCTTGCCGGGGCGCGGATCGTGGGCCACGGACTGGACGTTGACCACGGGGAAGTTCTTCTCGGTGCCGGGCGGTGCCTGGTAGAGGCGGCTCGCGTACACCAGGCCCGAGTCCACCAGCTCCTCGCGCACCGGCGGCACGCCGAGTTCGCGCAGCCACTGCGGGGTACGGGTGCCGCGGCCGCTCGCGTCCACGACGAGGGCGGCCGCGAGGCGCTCCTCGTCGCCCTCCGCGGTGGTGATCCGCAGCCCGGTGACCCGCCCGGCGTCACCGGTGAGCCCCAGTACCCGGGTGTCCTGGACGACGCGGACGTTGGCCAGGGCGGCGACCTGCTCGCGCACGGCCCAGTCGACCAGGTCCCGGGTCGCGGCGAACAGGTAGTGGGTGGGCCGCCAGCGGCGGTACCAGCCGCCGGGGGAGAGGGCCACCATGCCCGAGGTGAGCGGGATCCGGTGCGCGCCCGCCGCGAGGAGCCGCTCGGAGAAGCCGGGCAGCAGGCCCTCGATGGCCTCCGCGCCGCCCGACCAGAGCAGGTGCGCGTGCTGGGCCTGGGGGAGGAAGGCGCGGGCCGCGGGGGTGGCGGGCAGGACGTCGCGCTCGATGACCGTGACCCGGTCGGCGTACGGGGCGAGCGCCGCGGCGGCGAGCATTCCGGTCAGGCCGCCACCGATGACGACGGCCTCCCGCCGCGTGGTCGGCGTACCGCGCCCGGCGGCCGCCGGGTCACCGACCGTCGTGCCGTCGGCCGCCGGGCCACCGGTCGCCGCGCTGTCGGCCGCCGGGCCCCGGGCGGGGCCCTCGGCCGCGGAGCGCGGCGCCGGTATCCGTCTCGGCCCGCAGGACAGGTCGCCGCTCGTGGTCTCGCTCATGGGTGACTGCTTTCCGTACTGGCCGCGTGCCGGCGGGTCCGTGCTACTGCGGGGGAACGCAGGGCGCGCGAGATGCGTTCGAGATCGCGCGGGCCCTGTGCGGTCGGCGAGGTGTAGGCGTCCGCCGAACCGATGACCTTCTCCTCCGGATCGGCCGCGCGCGCCCGGACGGCGGCGGCGACCATCACCGCCTCGGCCGTGGCATCGGCTTGGGCGGTCCCCGCGCCCGCCGCGAGGGCGGTGGTCCGGGCGCGGTCGCGCAGGTCGTGGTCGAAGTAGGGATCGAGGTGGAGGATCCCGTCGTGGATGTCGGCCACCCGTTGGGTGACGCGCAGGTCGGCCGGCGACCACCACGAGATCCGCACGGCGCGCGAACCGTGCGGGACGACCGCGTGCAGTTCGCGCCACAGGGGCCCGAGCCGGTGGTACGTCGCCCAGGTCTGCCAGAAGGCCGACAGCCGCTGCACGACCAGCGGCAGCACGAAGCCCGTCCCGATCAGGAGGGCGGAGAAGGAGGCGACGGGCGGGGCCACGGTGGTGCTGAGCACGTCCAGGTCCTGGCCGGCCCAGCGGGCCGTGACGGCGGCGAACTTCGCCGCGTCGAAGACCAGGTTGAGCATGAACCCGCAGACCATGAGGATCAGCCCCGAGCGCAGCGAACCGCGCACGTGCAGGGACCAGCGCCGGCACAGCACGGTCATCACGACGGCCGCCACGGTGTGCGCCACGAGGTAGATGAGGATCATCTCGCGGATGTAGGGCGTGTTCGCGTAGTACGTGTCGAAGTCCCGCAGCCGTTCCACCGGGGCGCCACCGATGGCGAACAGGCTGAACTGCGACAGGATCACGGCGCTGTAGGAGCCCACGCACCAGCGGGAGAGGGTGCGCGCACGGTCGTCGGGGCCGCCCCGCCAGTTGATCAGCAGCAGCAGGCAGGACGCGCTGAAGGCGGTGAGGATGCAGTAGACCAGCGGCGCGGAGAAGTTGGGTACGCCGGTGATCCGGTTGACGGCGGCGATCGTGGGCGGCGCGGCGAAGAAGAACACCGAACTGGCGACGAGCAGGAGCACGCTGACGGCCCGTACCAGGGGATCGCGCCAGTGCCGGATCAGGCCCGGCAGCTTGCAGGTGAAGGCGATCACCAGCACACCGGCCGGAATGTAGAAGTCCAGGCCCTTCACTCGTTCAGCCCGCTCTCAGCCAGGTCAGTGGCCGCAGCCCAGGGTTCAGCACGTTCTCAGCCTCGGGGTCCTCGGTAGCCGAGGGACGCCTCGATGCGTCCCGCCAGCTCGTCGCGTTGGGTCGGTCCCGGCCCCAGGGAGGCCGAGAGCCATGGACGGCACTTGCTGCCGAGCAGCAGGCCGAAGGTCTCCGCCTCCGTCTCCTCCTGGACGTCGGCGCGGGTGCGCGCGGCGACCCGGCGGACCGTTTCGCTCAGGTCGGCCTCCTCGGACAGCAGACGGGCGGCCACGGCCGCGCCGTCCACGTGGTGGCTGCAGTGGCCCGCCTTCATGTGCCACAGCTCGTGGCCGAGGATCACCAGTTGGTGGTCCGGGGCGGTGCGTTCCTCCACGACGACGAGGTCACGGTCCTCCATGTCCAGCCACAGGCCGCTGGCCGTCCCCGGGGGGAACGAGGCCATGCGGAACTCCACCGGACGGCCGCGGTGTTTGCTCATGCCCTTGCACAGGGTGGTGTAGAGGTCCACGGGTTCCACGGGGGCGGCCAACCGGATGGCCGCCACCAGCTCTCCGCACAGCCGCCGCTGCTCTCTGCCTATGCTCACCGTTCTCCCCGTCGGCGCGGATCCGGATCAGGACTCTAGGGTCGGACCCAGCTTTTCGACTGGGTCATGATTGGGTCGGTTTGACGCTTTCGAGGAGCAGGTCCAGCCATTCCGTCACCTTGTCCCGGTGTTTGTCACTGGGCAGTTGGGCGGCGCGCCAGGCGATGCCCCGGACACCGTGGTCCTGGAGGAGTCTTGCCAGCGGATCGCCCGTTGAAGCCTGCGCGGAGGCGAGCTGTCGCTCCCGCGCCGCGAAGTCCTGGAGCAACTGCTGCTCGGTGCGCAGCAGTGCGTCGGTCAGGGCGTCGGCGTCGTGGGCGGCCAGGAAGCCCGCGTGCACCCCGAAGAAGCGCTGGATCGCGTCACAGTGCTCCATCGTGGGCCGGCGGTCGCCGTTGATCAGGGCGCCGGCCTGCTGTCGGGACATGGCCGCGCCGTCCGCGATCTCCTGCTGCGTGTAGCGGCGCCCGTTGGGCTTGACGCGGGTGCGCCGCAGCAGGTCCAGGCGTTGCAGGAAGCGGGTCTGCAGGTCGGGCTCGCCGGTCGGGCGGCCCTCCAGCAGGTCCTTGACCACGTCGGCCGGAACCCCGGAGGCCTCCGAGAGGCGCCGCAGGTCGAAGACCTCGCTCTGGTCGCGTCCTAGCTTGCCCGCGAGTTCGGCGACGCGCGTTACGGTGGCTGCCAAGGGCACGTTGGCCACCGCGACGGGAGCCGGGAAGCCGTCTGTCACCAGTGGTTCTCCTAGATCGCGCGAGGGTCGGTTCGGGCACATGGTCGGCTCCTGGAGGCTAACCCTTCTCCCATCGAAGGGCTAGAACTTGCCACAGCTGTGGCGTGAATGAGCCGTCACGAGGCTGGAATTGCCACAATAGTTGACACTCGAATGAAGTCGGTAGCAGGATCGCCACACGGAAATGAAGATCCAGACCGTGAGGAAGGGGGAGCTCTCGGTGCCACATCTCGCAGCGGTGGGCCCGTCCGATGGCCTCGCCCGAGCCGGTGAGGGGCGCCTGACGGGTGAAGAGCCCGTCCGTGGCGCGGTGCGGTCGGAGCGACGCAAGGAGATTTTGCGCCAGCGGCGCGAAGAGCTGAACCTCAGCCAGGAGGACATGGCCGCCCGTCTGCGCATCAGCGTCCGTGCGTACGGGAATTGGGAACGCGGCCTGGTCAAGGAGTGGACGGACCGCAAGCTGCTCGCCCTCGCCGAAGCGCTGGAGATGAGCGAGCGCCAGTGCTTCTGGCTCTTCCGCGTCATGGTGGACCGCGATCCGCCGCCGACCTGGCGCGCCGCCGAGGAGAACCGGCTGCCCGCCGACCCGGCACAGCGGGACTACCTGCGCGACTACGCCGCGCTCATGGAGGCGGTGCCCTACCCGAGCTTCCTGGTCGACCACCGCTGGGACGTGGCGCTCACGAACTCGGCCTTCGACCAGCTGTTCCAGGCCGTTCGCCCGCATCCCACGGCGCTGCCCGACGACAACTTCCTGCGCTTCGTGCTGTTCCACCCGGACGCCGCGGCCGTGCTGGAGGACCACGAACCGGGCTGGTGCGTACCGCTGCTCGCGCAGTTCGCGACCAGCCTGGCCGCCGACCCCGACGACGAGGGGCTGCGCAGCATCCGCCAGGAGGTGGCCCGCGACCCGTTCATGGAGGCCGCCTACCGCTACGGCGTCCCGCACTGGCTCAGCACCTACGGGGCCGATGCGGCCGAGCGCGACGGAGCGGTGCGTTCCGTGCGCCACCCCGACCCGCGCTGGGGCGTGGCCCGCTGCCGGATGGTGGCGGAATCCGGTCGGATGTTGGACGCCATGGGGCTGACCCGGGTCACCCTCATCCTGTCGGCGCCGCAGGGCGTACCGGTCGGGCCCGCGCCGGTCGGCGCCGGGCGTCCGCCGCAGACCTCGGCGCGCCTGCGCGCCGTGCCGTCGCCGGTCGACTGACCGACCGGGTGACACTGGTGCCACGGAACGTGGCACGGAGGGCCGTGCCGCACCCGCCGCCGTCCGTGTCACCGAACGTGGCACGGACGCGTGGCGCGGGAGCCGTGCCACGACGCGTGGCACGGGACGGCTGGTACGGGCCCGGGGCGCTCCTCGGAGCCCGGGCTCGGAGCGCGGCGGGCGACGCCGCGCGGGCGAAGGGCGGTTGGGCGTGCGGCTGACGATCCTCGGCGGGGGCGGTTTCCGGGTACCGCTGGTGTACGGGGCCCTGCTCGGCGACCACGCCGAGGGCCGCGTGACCCGCGTGACGCTCTACGACGCCGATCCCGGCCGCCTCGCCGCCATGGCCCGGGTGCTCGCGGACCAGGCCGCCGCCGCGGGGGTGCCCGACGCACCGGAGGTGATCGCCACCAAGGACCTCGACGAGGCCCTGCGCGGGGCCGACTTCGTCTTCTCCGCCCTGCGCGTCGGTGGCCTGGACGGGCGCGCCACGGACGAGCGGGTCGCGCTGGCCGAGGGAGTGCTGGGCCAGGAGACGGTCGGCGCGGGCGGGATCGCGTACGGCCTGCGCACGGTGCCGGTGGCGCGGGAGATCGCGCGCCGGGTGGCCCGTACCGCCCCCGGGGCCTGGGTCATCAACTTCACCAATCCGGCCGGGCTCGTCACCGAGGCGATGGCCGAGGAACTGGGCGACCGGGTCATCGGGATCTGCGACTCCCCGGTGGGCCTCGGGCGCCGGATCGCCCGGCTGCTGGGCGCCCGCCCCGAGGAGGCGTGGATCGACTACGTCGGCCTCAACCACCTGGGCTGGGTCCGCGGCCTGCACGTCGGCGGCCGCGACGAACTGCCCCGGCTGCTGGCCGACACCGAAGCCCTGGAGTCCTTCGAGGAAGGGCGGCTCTTCGGCGCCGAATGGCTGCAATCGCTCGGCGCGATCCCGAACGAGTACCTGCACTACTACTACTTCAACCGCGAGACGGTCCGGGCCTACCAGGAGGCCCGGCAGACCCGCGGCGCCTTCCTGCGCGACCAGCAGCGGGCCTTCTACGCCGAGGCCGAGCGGCCCGGGCAGCGGCCCGGCGCGGCGCTCGCCGCGTGGGACCGCACCCGGGCCGAGCGCGAGGCCACCTACATGGCCGAGAACCGCGATGCGGCGGGCGCCGGGGACCGCGAGGAGAGCGACCTGGAGTCCGGCGGGTACGAGAAGGTCGCGCTCGCGCTGATGCGGGCCATCGCCCGGGACGAGCGCGCCACGCTGATCCTCAACGTCCGCAACCGCTCCACCCTGTCGGTGCTCGACCCGCAGGCCGTCATCGAGGTGCCCTGCCTGGTCGACGCCAACGGCGCGCATCCGGTGGCCGTCGATCCGCTGCCGTATCACGCGGTCTCTCTGGTGAGCGCGGTCAAGGGCGTCGAACGGGAGGTGCTGGCGGCCGCGGCCAGCGGGTCGCGCCGGGACGCGGTCAAGGCCTTCGCGCTGCACCCGCTGGTGGACTCCGTGGCGGTCGCCCGGCGCCTGCTGGACGGCTACGTGCAGGACCATCCGGGCCTGTCCTACCTGCGCTGATCCCCTCCGGCGGGGTCGGCGCCGGGGTCTGCGGGATGACCCGTTCGGCCGAGCGCCGCATGCGGCCGGGCGGTGGCGCTGTGAGAGTGCGAGATGTGACCACAGCTCCCGCGACAGCCGCCGCGCCGCCCGTGCTCGACCGGCGCCGGCGCAACGTCATCTTCGGCACGATCATGCTCGGTGTGCTGCTGGCAGCCCTCGACCAGACGATCGTGGGCACCGCCCTGCCCACGATCGTGGCGGATCTCGGCGGCGGCGACCACATGTCCTGGGTGGTGACCTCGTACCTGCTCGCGGAGACCGTCGCCACGGTGCTCGTCGGCAAGTTCGGCGACCTCTTCGGGCGCAAGGTCATCTTCCAGATCTCCGCGGTCGTCTTCATCACCGGCTCGTTCCTCTGCGGCCTCGCGAGCAACATGCTCCTGCTCATCGTGTGGCGGGGCGTGCAGGGCATCGGCGCGGGCGGCCTGATGGTCACCTCCATGGCACTGATCGCCGATGTGGTGCCGCTGCGCGAGCGGGGCAAGTACCAGGGCGCGATCGGCGCGGTGTTCGGCGTCGCGACGGTCATCGGGCCGCTGCTGGGCGGGCTGTTCACCGACCACCTGAGCTGGCGCTGGGCCTTCTACGTCAACGTGCCGATCGCCGTCCTGGTGGTCCTGGCCGCGGCCCGGACGATCCCCTCGGTACGGTCGGGCGCCCGTCCGGCGATCGACTACCTCGGCATCGCCCTCGTCGCGATCGGCTCCAGCGCGCTGATCCTGGGCACGAGTTGGGGCGGCAACGAGTACGCCTGGAGCTCGCCCGCCATCATCGGCCTCTTCGTGGGCGGTGTGGTCGCACTCGCCCTGTTCTGCCTGGCCGAGACCCGCGCGGCCGAACCGATGCTGCCCATGCGGCTGTTCCGCAATCCGGTCTTCACGGTGTGCTCCGTGCTGAGCTTCGTCGTCGGTTTCGCGATGCTCGGCGCGATGACCTTCCTGCCGACCTACCTCCAGTACGTGGACGGGGATTCGGCCACCATCTCGGGCGTGCGGACCCTGCCGCTGGTCTTCGGCCTGCTGATCGCCTCCATCTTCAGCGGCAACGTCACCAGCAAGACCGGGCGGTACCGGATCTTCCCCATCGTGGGTTCCCTGGTCATGGGCATCGGGCTCTACCTGCTCTCGCGGATGGGCCCGGGGACCGGTGTGGCCCTCGAATCGCTGTACATGTTCGTGCTCGGCGTCGGGATCGGCCTGTCGATGCAGGTCCTCACCATCGCCGTGCAGAACACCGTGGACTACGCCGACCTGGGCACCGCCACCTCGGGCGTCACCTTCTTCCGGACCCTGGGCAGCGCCTTCGGCACGGCCGTCTTCGGCACCATCTACGCCAACAGCCTCGGGCCCGCCCTGACCTCGGCCGTGGCCCGGGCGGCCAAGGCCACGGGCGGCGACCCCGCACAGATCGCCGCCCAGGCGGGGAACCCGAAGGGCGTGCACGCGCTGCCGCCGGCCGAGTCCGCCCCGGTGATCGCCGCCTACACGGACGCCTTGCAGACCGTCTTCCTGTGGACGGTGCCGGTCGCGGCGGTGGGCTTCGTCGTCGCGCTCTTCCTCAAGCAGGTCGCGCTGCGCGACACCGCCAAGGCCGGCTCGACCGACATGGGCGACGGCTTCGCCTCGCCGGCGACCGCCTCCGGTGATTCGGCCAAGCTGCTGGAACTGGCGGTGGGCAAGATCGTCCGGACCATGGGCCCGGAGCAGGCGCGGGGCATCGTCAGCGCCTCCGACACCCGGCTCGACATGGCGGGCGCGTGGGCGGTCATGCAGGTGGACCTGCTGACCCGCACGGTCGGCTACGCCAGCCTCGGTCTGATCGCCTCCCGCCGCTCGCTGCCCGCCGAGGTGCTGGTGCCCGTCTTCGACCGGATGGTGGCGGAGGGCTACCTGACGCGGGAGGGCAGCTTCTTCTCGCACACCCCGGCCGGTGCGCGCGAGGCCGGGGTGATCTCCGCCGCCTGGGCCGACTGGCTCGGCGACCAGTTGGAGCGCGACCGCGGCAGGCCGCGCAGCGCCGAACTGCGGGTGGCGGCCGACGCCATCGCCAAGCGCCTCCTGGCGGAGGACCTGAACGAGGGCAACTTCGCGCCGCGGGCGGCCGTGCGGTCGTAGCGGACCCGCCGCGCGCTCACGCCGCGGGCGTCGTCCGGTAGTCGTGGGCGGGAGCGGGATCCGGCGGGAGCGCGACGAGGTCCGGGCGCCAGGTGCGCAGCACGGCAGCCGACGGCGGGTAGAGCGCGGTCGGCACCGCGGTCGGCGCGAACCACTCCCACCGGGCGATCTTGTCCGGCTCGGTGACCGCCGGGGTGCCCACGGCCGCCCCGGTCACCGCGGCCGCCGTCAGCCGGGTCAGCCCGGCCGTCGCGTCGAGCCGGACGCCCAGGACCCGTACGTCCGCGGGGGCCACCCGCAGGGCGGTCTCCTCGGCCAACTCCCGCGCGGCGGCCTGCTCGAAGCCCTCACCGGGGTCGACCTTGCCGCCGGGCAGCTCCCACCGCCCGTCGTGGGCCAGGCCGAGCAGGATCCGGCCGTCGGCCGCCACGACGACCAGACCGACCCCGACGACGGCGTTGGCCCGCGCGGCGGCGCGTGAGGGGTGGGCGTGCGCCGCGGTCATGACGCGTCCTTCTCCCGGGTGGTGGGCCTGGCGCGCACGTGGATCCGCTCGCCCTGCGGCCCGAACAGGCTCAGGTACTCGGTGGGTTGTGCGATCGCGTTGAAGAAGGCGTGCGGGGTGCGGGTGTCGAACTCCGCGGCCTCCCCGGCGCCGAGCACCAGGTCGTGGTCGCCGAGCACCAGGCGCAGCCGTCCGGACAGGACGTACAGCCACTCGTAGCCCTCGTGCACGCCCAGCCGGGGGTCGGTGACCGGTCCGGTGGCGGGCGGGAGGATCTGCTTGAAGGCGTGCACTCCGCCGAAGTTCCTGGTCAGCGGGATGTACGTGGTCCCGTGTCGGACGAAGGGGCGCGGGCGGACCCGCGGGTCCCCGGTGTCCGGGGCGCCGACCAGCTCGTCGAGCGCGACGCGGTGTGCCTTCGCCAACGGGAGCAGCAGCTCCAGGGTGGGCCGACGGCGTCCGGACTCCAGCCGGGAGAGCGTGGAGAGGGAGATGCCGGTGGCCTCGCTGAGCTGGGCGAGGGTGGTGCCGCGCTCCTGCCGCAGGGTGCGCAGGCGCGGTCCCACGGTGGTGAGCACCCGTGCGAGGTCCTCTTCGTCGGACCCTGCGGACGCGTCGTTCTCGGCGGCAACCATGATCCCATTTGCCGGTTCGGCAACACCGTTTGTCAAGCGGGATTCCGGGCCCGCATCCTCGCCGCATGAGGACGAACGGTGCGGGTGCGGGTGCGGGTACGGACGGGGCCGGGGCGGAGGTCGTGGTCGTGGGCGGCGGGGCCGCGGGGCTGGGCGCGGCGGTGACCCTGGCCCGCGCCCGGCGCTCGGTCCTGGTGATCGACTCGGGCAGCCCCCGCAACGCCCCGGCCGCACACGTGCACGGGTACCTCGGCCACGACGGCGTACCCCCGGCGGAGCTGCTGTCCCGCGGGCGGGCGGAGGCGATCGGCTACGGCGCCCGGATCGTTCCCGGTACGGCCGTCGCCGCCGACCGGTTGCCCGGGGGCGGCTTCCTCGTGCGCCTCGGCGACGGTTCCACGGTCCGCGCCGCGCGGCTCCTGGTGGCCACCGGTCTGCGCGACGAGCTGCCCGAGGTGCCGGGCCTCGCCGCCCGCTGGGGCCGCGACGTACTGCACTGTCCGTACTGCCACGGCTGGGAGTGGCGGGAGCGCCCGCTCGCGGTCCTGGCCACCGGTCCGCTCGCGGCGCACCAGGCACACCTGTGGCGGCAGTGGACCCCGCGGGTCACCCTGCTGGCGCACACCTGGCGGGTGCCGGACGCGGACCGGGCGGCGCTGGCCGCGCGGGGCGTCGAGGTGGTGGAGGGGGAGGTACGGGGGCTGAGGCTGACCGGGGAGGACCGGCTGGCCGGGGTGACCCTGCGGGGCGGGGCGGCCGTCGCGTGCGAGGCGCTGGTCGTGGCCCCGCGGTTCACGGCCCGTTCGGGGGTGTTGAGCAGCCTGGGGATCACGGCCGTACGGCTGGAGCGCGACGGTCAGGACCTCGGCACCACGGTCGAGGCGGGGCCGGGCGGGGCGACGGCGCTCGCGGGGGTGTGGGTGGCGGGCAACGTGACCTCGCCGACGGACACCGTGATCGCCGCGGCCGCGCAGGGGGTGCGCGCGGGGATGGAGATCAACGCGGATCTGACGGGCGCGGAGGTCCGGGCGGCGGTGGCCGGAGCGGCGGCCGGAGCGGCGGCCGGGGCTGTGGCCGGGGCGGCGCCGGGAGCGAGCGCCGGGTGAGGTGACGGGAGCGAGCGCCGGGTGAGGTGACGGCGCCCGGTGGGTACCGGCGCGCCTCCTCCCACCAGGCGCTCGCTCGTGTGTGCGGGTTTCGCCCGGGCCCGGCCCGCACAGGCTCTGGAGGCGATCTGATCGTCGTACCGCTCGCACCGCACCTTCGGCTCTGGGGGACGCAATGGCACATGTGCTGGTCATCGGAGGCGGTGTCGGAGGCTTGGCCACCGCCCTGCTCGCGGCGCGGCACGGGCACACGGCCGAGCTGTTCGAGCGCGACAGCCGGGCCCCGGGAACCGCCCTGGACCGGGACTTCTTCGGCTGGCGGCGCCCCTCCGTACCGCAGGCGACGCAGCCCCACGTCCTGCTGGGGGCGGCGCGCACGCTGCTGCGCGACGAACTGCCGGACGTGTACCGGGACATGCTCCGCCTCGGCGCACGGGAGCGGCACGAACTGGACTGGTTCGACGAACGCCCGCCCGCCCGGCCCGGCGACGAGGACCTCGTCATGCTCCAGGCCCGGCGCATCGTGCTGGAGAGCGCCCTGGTCACCGCGCTGCGCGGCGAGGCCGGGGTGGTCGCGCGGTACGGCGAGCCGGTCACCGGGCTGCTGACGGAGCGCGCGGCGGGAGCGGAGGCCGGGGCCTGCGCAGGGGTGACGGGGGTGCGCACGGAGCTGGGGGAGTACGGGGGCGACCTCGTCGTGGACGCGGGCGGGCGGCGCGGCGGCGTCGAACGCTGGCTCGCGTCGGCGGGTTGCCGTCCGGCGGTCGTCGAGCGCCACCGCACGGGGATCGCCTACTTCTGCCGCTGGTACCGCCTGCCCGAGGGGTGCCCGGAGGGACCGCGCCGACCGTGGGCGGTCACCGGCGGCCCCTTCGCCGGATGCGCCGTCTTCCCGGCCGACAACGGGGCGTTCGCGGTGACCCTCTTCGTCCACACGCAGGACGAGACCCGCACCGCGCTGCGGGATCCGGCCGTCTTCGAGGCGGTGGCGCGCGCCTTCCCGCCCGGTGCGGCCTGGCTGGAGCTGGGCGCCGAACCGCTCTCCGAGGTCATGGCCACGGCGGGCCTGGACAACCGGTGGAGCGCGTTGGTCGACGAGCGGGGACCGGTGGTCAGCGGGATCGTGCCGATCGGGGACGCGATCACCCACACCAACCCGACCCTGGCGCAGGGCACCTCGCTCGCCCTGTGGGCCGCGCTGCGCGTGGCCCGTACGGCGCACCGCGACCCTGGGTCGGCGCGGTTCGCCGCCGAGCACCACGCGTGGGCGGTGCGCACGCTCAAGCCGTGGTTCGACTTCCAGGTGGTGGCGGACACGGCGGTCGGGGAGCGGTTCGCGACCCGGGCCGCCCGCACCGGTTCGGCCCGCGAGACGGCCGCGCTGTTCGACTGCGCCCTGGAGGACCCGGAGGTGATGCGGGCCCGGGCGCGGGTGCGGCACCTGGTCGACCCGCCGGAGCGGGCCTACGCCGATCCGGAGATCCGGGCCCGGGTCGCGCGGTGGTTGGCGCGGCGCCCCGACTACGCACCGGGCACGGCCGGACCGGACCGCGAGGAGTGGGAGAAGCTCACCCGGCCGCTCGCGCAGCCGTAGCCCGAGCGGGTCGCGTCGCCGGTGGTGGGGATCCGCCGTGACGCCGTGGGTGCGGGTGCTGATCACCGACGCGGTCACGAAGGGAGGATGTCGCCCAGGTTGTACTCGGGTTCTTCGAGCTGCTCGTAGGTGCACGAGGCGGCGGTGCGGTCCGGGCGCCATCTCCGGAAGCGGGCCGTGTGCCTGAACCGGGGGGCCTGGGCCGTGGTGTAGGACAGGGTGTCGTACGCGACCTCCAGTACGAGTTCGGGGCGCAGCGGTACCCAGGAGAGGTCCCTTTTGCCGGTCCATCGGCTCTGGGCGCCCGGCAGGCGGGCGCTCTCGTGGGCGGACTCCTCGGCCCAGTCCGCCCACGGGTGGCCCTCGGGGCTCGGCATGCGCAGGGGGGCCAGTTCCTCCACCATCTCGGCGCGGCGCTTCATGGGGAAGGCGGCGCAGACGCCCACGTGTTGGAGCGCGCCGTGCCCGTCGTGGAGGCCGAGCAGGAGCGATCCGATGATCGGACCGCTCTTGTGGAAACGGAAACCCGCGACGACGGTGTCGGCCGTACGCTCGTGCTTGATCTTGAACATGATTCGGGCATCGGGCCGGTAGGGCAGATCGAGCGGTTTCGCGATCACCCCGTCGAGCCCGGCGCCCTCGAACCGCTCGAACCACTCCCGCGCGAGCGCGGGGTCGGTGGTCGCGGGCGCCAGATGAACGGGGGGACGGGCCGTGGACAGGGAGCGGGCGAGTGCGGTGCGCCGGTCGGCGAGCGGGGTGTCGAGGAGCGCCTCGTCGCCGAGCGCGAGCAGGTCGAAGGCGATGAAGCGGGCCGGGGTGGTACCGGCCAGGAGGGTGACGCGGGACGCCGCGGGATGGATGCGTTCGGTCAGGCGGTCGAAATCCAGCCGCCCGCCCTGAACGATGACGATCTCCCCGTCCACGACGCAGCGCGGGGGCAGCTCCGTTCGGAACGCCGCGACCAGTTCGGGGAAGTAGCGGGTCAGGGACTTGCCGGTGCGGCTGCCGATCTCGATCTCGTCGCCGTCCCGGTGGACGATGGCGCGGAAGCCGTCCCACTTGGCCTCGTACTGCATGCCCGCGGGAATCTCGGTCACGGACTTCGCGAGCATCGGCTTCACCGGGGGCATCACGGGCAGGTCCACGCCACCTCCACCAGGTCCTCTCGGTCGCCCCGACCTTCTGGACGACCCGTTCCTACGATTCTGCGGCGCTACGTCCCACCTCGCCCGGTATGCGAGGTGTGCCGGGCCCGCCTACCGTGGCGCACATGGGTGCTGCGGGCAATGCGATCGAGCTGGAAGCGGGCGGGCGGGCCGTACGGCTGTCGAGCCCGGACAAGATCTACTTTCCCGAGCGCGGCCTGACCAAGCTGGACGTCGCCCAGTACTACCTGGCCGTGGCGCAGGGCATCACGCGCGCCCTGCGCGACCGGCCGACGACCCTGGAGCGGTTCCCGGACGGGGTGGACGGCGAGTCCTTCTTCCAGAAGCGCGCGCCGAAGAACCTGCCCGAGTGGATCCCGACCGCCCACATCGCCTTCCCCAGCGGGCGGACGGCCGACGAGATCTGCCCGACCGAGCCGGCCGCCGTGCTCTGGGCCGCGAACCTCGGCTGCCTGACCTTCCACCCGTGGCCGGTGCGGCGCGCGGACACCGACCGTCCCGACGAGCTGCGCATCGACCTCGATCCGCAGCCGGGGACGGACTACCACCACGCGGTGGCGGCGGCCCACGAGCTGCGCGCGCTGCTGGACGAGCTGGGCCTGCGCGGCTGGCCCAAGACCTCGGGGGGCCGGGGCCTGCACGTCTTCGTGCCGATCGAGCCCCGCTGGACCTTCACCGAGGTCCGCCGATGCGCGATCGCGCTGGGCCGGGAGCTGGAGCGCCGGATGCCCGGCAAGGTCACCACGGCCTGGTGGAAGGAGGAGCGGGGCGAGCGGATCTTCTTCGACTACAACCAGACCGCGCGCGACCGCACCATCGCATCCGCCTACTCCGTACGCCCCCGCCCCCACGCCCCGGTCTCGGCACCCCTGCGCTGGGACGAGGTGGAGGCGGCCGAGCCGCGGGACTTCGACATCGTGACGATGCCGAAGCGCTTCGCCGAGCTGGGCGACGTCCACGCGGACATGGACGACCACGCCTTCGGCCTGGAAGCGGTCCTGGCCCTGGCGGACCGCGACGAGCACGAGCGCGGGATGGGCGACATGCCCTACCCCCCGGACTACCCGAAGATGCCGGGCGAGCCGAAGCGGGTCCAACCGAGCCGCGCCCGGCACGAGGACACCCCCTGAGACGCCCCGATCAACGCTGCCGTGCGGCCCTGTTGATCGGTCGTTGATCGGACGTACATCCGGCGCGGTGAGTATCTGCGCATGTCGATGAACACGAGCGAACGCACGGCGACGGCGACGACGGACGTCTCCTGGTACGAACTGGCACTCTGCGCGCAGACGGGCCCCGGCTTCTTCTTCCCGGAGCCCGGGTCCTCCCTGCGGGACGCGAAGCGCCTGTGCGGAGCCTGCGAGGGACGGGTCGCCTGCCTGGAGTACGCCCTGGCCAACGACGAGCGCTTCGGCGTCTGGGGCGGTCTCTCGGAGGGCGAACGCCACGCCCTGCGCCCGCGCGGTTGACGCGTCGGCCCGGCCGCGTCGCTCACGAACGCGGCGGTCCCCCGGCGGAGCGGGGCTCTGCCGGGGGACCGCCGTCACACGTCACACCGCTGCTACACGTCACACCGCCGTCGCGCCGAACACGGCGCGGGGCCGGGTCCCGACCGCTCGCGATCAGGCCTTGCGGGCCGCGATGCGCGCCGCGCGGGCGGCGAGGCGCTCGTCGAACTTGCGGGCCTCGGAGTCCAGGCCGCTCATGTACATGCCCAGCTCGTCCTGGGCCTGCCGGCCGTCGGGGCCGAGGCCGTCGATGTCCATGACCTTGAGGAAGCGGAGCACCGGGCTCAGCACGTCGTCGTGGTGGATGCGCATGTTGTAGATGCCGCCGATGGCCATCTGGGCCGCGGCCCGCTCGAAGCCCGGCATGCCGTGCCCCGGCATCCGGAAGTTGACGACCACGTCGCGCACGGCCTGCATCGTCAGGTCCGGGGCCAGCTCGAAGGCGGAGCCGAGCAGGTTGCGGTAGAAGATCATGTGCAGGTTCTCGTCGGCCGCGATGCGGGCGAGCATCCGGTCGCAGACGGGGTCGCCCGACTGGTGGCCGGTGTTGCGGTGCGAGATGCGGGTGGCCAGCTCCTGAAAGGCGACGTACGCCACCGAGTGCAGCATCGAGTGCCGGTTGTCGGACTCGAAGCCCTCCGACATGTGCATCATCCGGAACTCTTCGAGCTTGTCCGGGTCCACCGCGCGGGACGCGAGCAGGTAGTCGCGCATCACGATGCCGTGGCGCCCCTCCTCCGCGGTCCAGCGGTGCACCCAGGTGCCCCAGGCGCCGTTGCGACCGAAGAGGGAAGCGATCTCGTGGTGGTAGCTGGGGAGGTTGTCCTCGGTGAGGAGGTTGACCACCAGCGCCGTGCGGCCGATGTCGGTGACCTTGGACTGGCCGACCGCCCACTCCTCGCCGTCCTCGAAGAACCCCGGGAAATTGCGCCCGTCGCTCCACGGAACGTACTCGTGGGGCATCCAGTCCTTCGTCACCTTCAGGTGACGGTTGAGCTCTTTCTCCACCACCTCTTCCAGCGCGAACAGCAGCTTGGCGTCGGTCCACGCCTCCGAGCTGCCGAGGTGGGGAGAGGTGATCGTCACGGGTGCTCCTGGGGACAAAGCGAATACCTACGGTTCCGTAGCCTACGAACCCGTAGGTTAAGCGCGGCATCAAGAGGAACCAAGCCCCACCCCTGGGGGTGCCTGGTTACGTCCGGTTATGTATGCAGTTCCGGGCGGCGCCGGGACGCGCAAAGTCACACCAGAAGGTGATCTGCGGCACCCCCCTTGACCGCGGTGATCAGCGCGCGGAGCGCTTCCCTGGAGTCCGAGACGTAGGCGGCGGAGCCGGTCGTGCCGATGTAGGCCCTGCCGTCGGCGTCCAGGCCGAAGCGGAAGCAGTTCGCCCCCTCGCTGCAAAAGGCCAGGTCCCAGTCGATGGCGGGGGCGGTGGCCGCGGTGGTCGTCGCGCTCATGTCGTCCTTCTTCCGGTGTCCGTGGTGTTCGTGGTGTTCGGGGTACTCGGGGTGCCCGGGGTGCTCGGGATGTCGGTGTCCGTGGTGTCGCTCGGTGCGCACACGGGTCCCGCGCGCGGCGGGTTCACCGTGTGCGCGCGGGCCTCACAGGTCCCGCGCGATCGCGCGGATGGCGTCGCGGGAGGCGGTCACGGTCAGTGACAGACCTCGGAGCCGCTCCAGCAGCCCCCGGTAGCGCAGCAGCTCCTCCTGCGAGTCCAGGAGCGCCGACCCGTGCGCGCTGTCGAGCTGCACGGTGTCCAAACGGCTCATCGTCGCCGCCGCGTAGGTGAACGACTGGCCCGCGCCGGGCAGGCCGCCCGCGGTGAAGGGGATCACCCGGACCGTCGTGCGCTCGCGCTCCGACTCCGCCAGGATGTGCTCCAGTTGCGCCCGTGCCGCCCCCGGCCCGCCGAACTGCATGCGCAGCGCCGCCTCGTGCACCACCGCTTCGTAGGCCGGGGGCCGCTCGCGCGCGAAGATCCGCCGCCGGCCCATGCGCAGCGCCAGTCGGGCCCGCACCTCGGCCGCCGGGAGCGGCGGGTCGGCGGTTTCGAAGACCGCTCGCGCGTGGGCCTCGGTCTGCAGCAGGCCGGGTATGTGCGCGGTCACGGCCGTGTGCAACTCGACGCTGTGGTGCTCCAGTTCGCAGATGTCGAGCAACCCCGGCGGCAGCAGGGCGCGATGCTCCTCCCACCACCCCTTGTCGCGCTCCCGGGTCATCCCCGCGAGCAGGTCCACGAGCGCGGCGTCGGGGCAGGCGTAGTGGTGGGCCAGCGTGCGGACCCGCTCCGGGGTGATGCCGAGCCGGCCGGACTCGATGTTGGGGATGCGGGTGCGGTCGACCCCCAGCAGCGCCGCGGCCTGTTGCACGGTCGTGCCCGACCGCTCGCGGAGTCTGCGCAGCTCGGTGCCCAGGCGCTGCTGGCGGGCGGTCGGCGTGCTCCTCGGTGGCATGGCGCGGTTCCCCTCTCCTGGAATGCCCTGAGAAAGCGGTAGGCGGACATGCGGCTCGTGAGCACGGTGCACCTACTTACGCTACGTTCAGTAGTGCAAGTGTCACACGGGGCGACCTCTCGGTGCCGGAGGACTGCCCCGGAAGGCTCGGCGGCACGACGACGGGCGCCCGGCGCCCCACCCCGTCAGGGGGGGGCGCCGGGCGCGTCGACGGATGGTGCGGGTCGGCCCCGCCCGGTCCCACCGGGCGGCGCTCAGTCCTGCCACATGGACTCGCGGACCTCCTGCGCCGTGGTCGGGCGCAGTTCGTTGTCGAGCAGCAGCCAGCGGGTGACGCCGATCGACTCCAGGAAGGGCACGTCGTGACTGGCCACGATGAGCGCCCCCTCGTACGAATCCAACGCCTCCGTCAACTGCCGTACGCTCGCCAGGTCCAGGTTGTTCGTCGGCTCGTCCAGCATCAGTAGCTGCGGAGCCGGTTCCGCCAGGAGCAGCGCCGCGAGCGCCGCCCGGAAGCGCTCGCCGCCCGACAGGGTGCCGGCGGCCCGATCCGCCCGGGCGCCGCGGAAGAGGAAGTGCGCGAGCCGCGCCCGGATCCCGTTGTTCGTGGCCTGCGGCGCGAACCGCGCCACGTTCTCCACCACCGACAGCCCGTCGTCGAGGACGTCGAGCCGCTGCGGCAGGAAGCGCGCCGGTACGTGCACCTCCGCCTCCCCGGCCACCGGCGGGACCAGCCCGGCCACCGTGCGCAGCAAGGTGGTCTTGCCCGAGCCGTTGCGTCCGACCAGGGCGATCCGCTCCGGCCCGCGCATTTCCCACGCGTCCGGGACGGCCGGCGAGCCCGCGTGCGCCAGGTGCAGACCGCGCAGGGTCAGCACGCCGCGCCCGGGCGGCACCAGGGTGGCGGGCAGCTCGATGCGGATCTCGTCGTCGTCGCGCACCGCCTCCACCGCCTGGTCGAGGCGTTCGCGCGCCTGCGCGAGCTTCTCGGTGTGCATGATGCGGTGCTTGCCCGCGGACACCTGGGCCTGCCGCTTCCGCTCGCCCATCACGATCTTGGGCTCGCGCTTGGTGTCGTTCATCTTCTGGCCGTACCGCTTGCGGCGGGCCAACTTGACGTGGGCGTCGGACAGTTCGCGCTTCTGGCGCTGTACGTCGGCCTCGGCGACCCGGACGAGCCGCTCGGCGGTCTCCTGTTCGGCGGCCAGCCCCTCCTCGTAGGCGCTGAAGTTCCCGCCGTACCAGCGGACCTCGCCCTCGCGCAGTTCGGCGATCTGGTCCACCCGGTCCAGCAGTTCCCGGTCGTGGCTGACCAGGACCAGGACGCCGGTCCAGGAGTCGACAGCGGCGTAGAGCCGGCGCCGGGCCCGCAGGTCGAGGTTGTTGGTGGGTTCGTCGAGCAGCAGCACGTCCGGCCGCGCGATCAACAGGGCCGCCAGCCGCAGCAGTACGGACTCGCCGCCGGAGAGCTCGCCGACCGTGCGGTCGAGACCGATCCGGCCCAGCCCCAACTGGTCGAGGGTGGCGGTCGCCCGCTCCTCCACGTCCCAGTCGTCGCCGACCGCGGTGAAGTTGGCCTCGGTGGCCTCGCCCGCCTCGATGGCGTGCAGGGCGGTGCGGATCGCGGCGATGCCGAGCGCCTCGTCCACGCGCAGCGTGGTGTCGAGGGTGACCCCCTGGGGGAGGTGGCCGACCGTACCGGCGACGGCGATCTGGCCGTCGCCCGCGGTCAGTTCACCCGCGATCAGTTTGAGCAGGGTGGACTTGCCCGAGCCGTTGAGACCGATCAGGCCGGTGCGGCCGGGGCCGACGGCGAGCTGGAGCCCGTCGAAGACGGGGGTCCCGTCGGGCCAGTCGAAGGACAGGGCGGAACACGTGACGAACGTAGGGGCATGGCTCATGGAGGCCTCCAGGTTGCGTGAATGGTGCGGTGCAACGCGGGGAGACAGCCGACGACGAGCGCTCCTGACGAAGGGCTTGGGGGGTCGGTGTCTCGGACCTCAGACGAGCAATGTCCTGCTCCGTTTCGGCGGCAATGGGGCGTCTACGAAGCTACGGGGGGCCTCAGCCGCCCGCAAACGGTTTTCGCCGGCCGGAGCCGGGCGGTCGGCGTCGTGCGGTCGGCGTCAACAGGAGTCGCGCATCAGCTCGGCCAGGCTGTGGTCCACGTCCAGGTACAGGTGCTCCAGCCCCGGCGGGACCACGGCCGCGGCCCGCTCCAGGAAGCGGCGAAGCTCGGCGGCGGCCATCAGGACGATGGCGACGCCCTCCGGAGCGTGGAACTCCACCACGGTCCGGCCCGATCCGTACGGCCGCACCCGCACGTCGCCGTGGCCGCACGGACGGTCCAGGCCCGCCTCCAGCAGCTCGCGCGCGAAGGTCCACGAGACCTCGATGCCTTCGAGGGTCGCCGGAGCGGGGAAGGCCATGCGGACGGCGAAGGGATCCGAGCGGTCGTAATGGAAGGTGACGGGGACGGTCTCGACCTTCGGCGCTGCGGCGACCAGACGGGCCTGCACGGCCTGCTCGATGATGGTGATCAAGGCTCGCTCCCTTGCGGCGATCGGTTGCCGGACTGTGGCTGGGGTCCGGCAACCGGATAGACGCGGGAAATCGCCAATCCGTGCATGCGCCGAGGGCGTGAGCTGTGTCACCGAATGGCCGGAACGCCGTCGTGTGATCGTACGGTCCCCCGGTAGCGGCCTTGGGGCGCAAGGGGGAGGGGTGGGCCCGGAGGTCTGTTGAGTGGTTCAACTAAGGCCGGATCCCGCTCACTCCGGGAGCGCAACCGATCACTCGTGTCGCCGTACGGGCACCCTCCGTGAGGGTGGCGCGAGGCGCCCTGGACGGCCACCGCGGGGTGCGTTAGCTTCCGGCGCCATGAGACTTCTGGCAGTTGGCATGAGCGCGGCAGCCCTGGTCGGGGTGCTGGCCGCTCCCGCCCAGGCGCGGACCACCCCCTTACCCGGCCCGTCGGCTCTCCCCGGCCCGTCGGCCCTCCCCGGCCCGTCGGCCGCCCTCGCGTCCGGATCCCCTTCCGGTCTGGCGTGGTCCCTCAAGGCGACGGCCACGGACTCCCGGTTCCGCGGGCTGGCCGCGGTGGACCGCTCGACGGCCTGGGTGTCCGGATCCCAGGGCAAGGTGCTGCGCACCGTGGACGGCGGGCGCAGTTGGGCGGACGTCTCGCCGCCCGGCGCGGCCGGTCTGGAGCTGCGCGACATCGAGGCCTTCGACGCGCGGCGCGCGGTCGCCCTCTCCATCGGCGAGGGCCAGGACTCCCGGGTCTGGTGGACCGAGGACGGCGGGGCCAGCTGGACCGAGACCTTCCGCAACCCCGACCCCCGCGCCTTCTACGACTGCCTGACCTTCTTCGACCCCGCGCACGGGCTGGCCGTCAGCGACCCGGTGGACGGGAAGTTCCGGATCCTGTCCACGGCGGACGGCGGCCGCAGCTGGCGGGTGCTGGCGAACACCGGGATGCCGGACGCGCTGCCCGGCGAGGCCGGGTTCGCCGCGAGCGGGCAGTGCCTGGTCAGCTCGGGTCCGGCCGACGTCTGGCTGGCCACCGGCGGCGGCGCGAACGCGCGCGTGCTGCACTCGGCCGACCGCGGGCTGACCTGGCGCGCGGCCGATTCCACCGTACCGGCGGGCGACCCCGCCAAGGGGGTCTTCGGGCTCGCCTTCCGCGACCGCGGGCACGGCCTCGCGGTGGGCGGCGACTACCGCACCGGGCAGGCGTCCCCGCGGGCCGGGGCGCTCTCCGCCGACGCGGGCCGCACCTGGCGGCCGGCCGGTGCGCCGCCGCCCGCCTACCGCTCCGGGGTGGCCTGGGTCCCGTACACGGCGAGCGTGGCCCTCGCGGTCGGGCCGACGGGTACGGACGTCACGCTCGACGCGGGTCGCAGCTGGCGGCCGCTGGCCACGGGTTCCTTCGACACCGTCGACTGCACCGCGGACCTGGCGTGCTGGGCGGCGGGGGAGAAGGGCCGGGTCGCCCGGTTGGAACCGGGCGACGGCGGCGAGTAGCGCGGGTACCGGTGGCGGCGGACGGCCGCCACCGGGCGCGTCCCCGCGAGCGGGGGCTACGCGAGCGGAGCCTCGCGGACCGCGGCCAGGTCGCCCGAGGTCCTGGTCGCGATGAACTCGGTGATCCGGTAGGCGCAGACGCCCGCCACCGCGAAGGGGTCCTCGGTGGCGATCTCCTCGATCTCGGCGCGGGAGACCCCGCCCGCGAGGATCACACCGCCGTCGCGCGGCACCTTGCGGCCCGAGGCGAGGAAGACGCCCGAGGCGTAGTGGCCGCCCAACCACGCGATGTGCGCGTCCATGTGCTCTTCGACGGCTTCGAGGGGCGCGGTGTAGCTCAACTCCATGACGAACATGATCGCCAGGCTACTCTCGCACCTCATGACGAGTGTGAAGACCCCCGCGGACGAGGCCGAGGCCCGGGCGATACAGGACCGACTGCGCCACCAGGTCGTGCTCACCGAGGCCGGACCGCCGGTCGGCCACGGCCTGGTGACCGGTGTCGACGTGGCCTACGACGACGAGCGCGACCTGGTCGCCGCCGCGGCCGTCGTCCTCGACGCGCGCACGCTGGAGGTCGTCGAGGAGGCGACCGCCGTGGGGCACGTGAGCTTCCCCTACGTCCCGGGCCTGCTCGCCTTCCGGGAACTGCCCACCGTCCTGGCCGCCCTGGACGCGCTGACCTCGGCCCCCGGGCTGGTCGTCTGCGACGGCTACGGGCTCGCGCACCCGCGCGGCTTCGGGCTCGCCTGCCACCTCGGCGTGGTCACGGGACTGGCGACCATCGGCGTCGCGAAGAATCCATTCACCTTCACCTACGAGGAACCGGGCGCCGGCCGGGGCGACTCCTCCCCCCTGCGCGCCGCCGACGGCTCCGTGGTCGGCCGGGCGCTGCGCACGCAGGACGGGATCAAGCCGGTGTACGTCTCCGTGGGCCACCGGGTCTCCCTCGACAACGCGGCCGCCCACACCCTGGCCCTGAGCCCGCGCTTCCGGATCCCCGAGACCACCCGGCACGCCGACTCCCTCTGCCGCAGGGCCCTGCGCGAGGCGGGCTGAGGCGCCGCGGGCACCTGCCCCGGGCGCCCGCCCCGGCCCGCGCGGGGGATCACACCGCGCGCTCGTCCACCACCCGGAAGCGGATCCCCGCCTTCTGGAGCCGCTCCAGCAGCGCGTCGCCCATCGCGACCGCCGTGGTCACCTGCCCGGAGGTCGCCGGGAGCCGGTCGTACGCCAGGCACAGCGCGGACTCCCCGAGCATCTTCGCCGTCTCCCCGTAGCCGGGGTCGCCGCCCGAGACCTCCGTGAACACCCGCCGCCCGCCGCCCTCGCCCACGAAGCGGACCGTGAACCAACTGCGCGCCCTGCGCTCGGCGTCCGGCCCGCGCCCCGGCTCCCACAGCCCGCCGAGCCACTGCCGCACCGCCGGGACCTGGGCCAGGGCGACCGTGGCCCCGACCGCGCCCGCACCGGCCGCCGCGATCGGCAGGTGCCGCACGGAGGCGTAGTGCCGGTAGCGGAAGTCCGGGCCGTACCGCTCCAGGGCGGCGGCCGAGCGGGCCACCACCCGCGGGTCCAGGGTGGGCAGCGGCAGCGCCCACGTGCCGGTCTCCCGGCTGTAGCGGGGCGCCCCGACCGGGCCCCGCGCCCGGCGGCCCACCGTCCGCGGTTCGTGCAGCCGGCGCTCCCGCGCGGCGGCCAGCGTCTGCGGCCCGCGCCCGAAGGCGCCGAGCGCCGAGGCCAGCGTGCCGCCGGAGAAGGAAGCCTGCGTGCGCAGGAAACCGTCCACGGTCAGCGGTACGCCCTCGGGCAGCTGACGGACGGTGAAGTACGCGCCGAGGTCCGCCGGAATCGAGTCGAAGCCGCAGGCGTGCACGATCCGGGCGCCGCTCTCGCGGGCCCGCGCGTCGTGCGCGACGTACATCCGGTCCACGAACTCCGGCTCCCCGGTGAGGTCCAGGTAGTCGGTGCCGCTCTCGGCGCAGGCGGCGACCAGCTCCGCGCCGTGGTGCACGTACGGGCCCACCGTGGTGGCCAACACCCGCGTGGTGGCGGCGAGTTCCCGCACCGCCCGCGGATCGGCGGCGTCCGCGCGCAGCAGCGGCAGCTCCGCGCAGCGGGGGTCGAGGGCGGCGAGTCGCTCGCGGAGCCGTTCGAGTTTGGCGGGGTCCCGTCCCGCGAGCGCCCACCGGCACCCGGCCGGCGCGTGCGCGGCGAGGTACTCGGCGGTCAGGGCGCCCACGAAGCCGGTGGCTCCGAAGAGCACCAGGTCGTAGGCGCGCCCGTCCCGGTGGTCCTGGCGCTCCGGCGGTTCTGGCGCGTTCTGATCGCTGTTCCGGCTGTTCATCACCGCTCCTCCCGACTGCTGATGGTCGCCGAGGCTAGCGTGGGGATCGACTGTCCGTGCGAGCAGGTGGGACCTGCGGTGAAGGGGAGGCGTCGATGAAGGCTGCGGTACGCACGTGGGAAGCGGTGCGGGAGTTCGCCCTCGGGCTGCCGGAGGTGCGGGAGGACCATCCCTGGGATCCGGAGCGCGCCGTGGCGAAGGTCAACGACAAGGTGTTCGTCTTCCTGGGCAACGCCGACGGCCCCGAGCCGCCCGCCCTCTCGGTCAAGTTGAAGGACGAGGCGCTGCACGCCCACGCGATGACCGCGCCGGGCGCCGCGCCCACCGGCTACGGGCTGGGCCGTTCGGGCTGGGTCACCGTACCGCTGGGGCTCAAGGGGTCGCCGAGCGCCGAGGTGGTCTGCGAGTGGGTGGAGGAGAGCTACCGGACCGTGGCCCTCAAGCGGCACGTGAAGGCGCTCGACGAACGCTCGGGGGCCGCTGACGGGGCGGGCGGCGCCGGGTAGGGGGGACGGGGGAGCGCGAGCGGCTAAGCGCTTGCTCGGTCGACCGCTCCAAGGGGTTGTGCTGAGCCGTGCCCGTTCCTAGCATCACTGGTGTTACATCAGTTGTGTCACACAGGGGTACCACGGATGCTGGGGGCTCGATGGCAGTGACAGGGAACGGCCCGCTGGCCGGAGTGCGCGTCGTCGAGCTGGCGGGCATCGGCCCGGGACCGTTCGCCGCCATGCTCCTCGCCGATCTCGGAGCGGACGTCGTCCGCGTGGACCGGCCCGGCGGGGGCGGCCTGGCCGTCGATCCCGCCTACGACATCACCAACCGCAACAAGCGCTCGGTCCTGCTGGACCTCAAGTCCGCCGACGGCCCCGCCCGCGTCCTGGACCTGGTCCAGCGGGCCGACGTGCTCATCGAGGGGTTCCGCCCCGGGGTCGCGGAGCGGCTCGGCGTCGGCCCGGCCGAGTGCCACGCCCGCAACCCCCGGCTGGTCTACGGCCGGATGACCGGCTGGGGCCAGGAGGGCCCCCTCGCCCACAGCGCCGGCCACGACATCGCCTACATCGCGGTCACCGGCGCCCTCGGCATGATCGGCGACCCGGACGGGCCGCCCGCGATCCCGGCCAACCTGGTCGGCGACTACGCGGGCGGCTCGCTCTACCTGGTCATCGGCGTCCTCGCCGCCCTCCAGCACGCGCGCACCACCGGCACCGGCCAGGTCGTCGACGCGGCCATCGTCGACGGCACCGCGCACCTCACCTCGATGATCCACGGGATGATGGCGGCCGGCGGCTGGCAGGACCGGCGCGGGGCCAACCTGCTCGACGGCGGCTGCCCCTTCTACGGGACGTACGAGACCTCCGACGGCGGCCACATGGCGGTCGGGGCGCTGGAGCAGCAGTTCTACGACACCTTCACGGAGCTGCTCGGCATCAAGGACCAGGCCCCCGCCCGCAAGGACCTGGCCCGCTGGGGCGAGCTGCGGGAGGCCGTCGCCGCCCGGTTCAGGACCCGTACCCGGCAGGAGTGGACCGAGGTGTTCGAGGGGACGGACGCCTGCGTGGCCCCCGTGCTCTCGCTGCGCGAGGCCCCGGCCCACCCGCACCTCGCCGCCCGCGGCACCTTCACCGACTTCGGCGGGATCGTCCAACCGGCCCCCGCACCCCGCTTCTCCGCCACCCCCGCCGCCGTGCGCGGCGGCCCCGCCCTGCCGGGCGCGCACACCGCATCCGTGGCCCGCGACTGGGACGTCCCGGCCCTGTACCCGCTGGAGGACTGAGAACCCGTGAAGCGCCGGATCTTCGAGCCCGAGCACGAGACGTTCCGCGAGAGCGTGCGCACCTTCCTCGCCAAGGAGGTGCTGCCGCACTACGAGCAGTGGGAGAAGGAGGGCATCGTCAGCCGCGAGGCCTGGCGGGCCGCGGGACGCCAGGGGCTGCTGGGCCTCGCGGTGCCCGAGGAGTTCGGCGGCGGCGGCAACGCCGACTTCCGCTACGCGGCGGTCATCGCCGAGGAGTTCACCCGGGCGGGCGCCGCCGGGCTCGCCATCGGCCTGCACAACGACATCATCGGGCCGTACCTGACCTCGCTGGCCACCGACGACCAGAAGCGCCGCTGGCTGCCGGGCTTCTGCTCGGGCGAGACCATCACGGCCATCGCGATGACCGAACCGGGCGCGGGCTCGGACCTCCAGGGCATCCGCACCCACGCCGAGGACCACGGCGACCACTGGGTGCTGAACGGCTCCAAGACCTTCATCTCCAACGGGATCCTGGCCGACCTCGTGATCGTCGTCGCGAAGACCACGCCCGAGGGCGGGGCGCACGGCCTGTCCCTGCTGGTGGTGGAGCGCGGCGCCGAGGGCTTCGAGCGCGGGCGCAACCTCGACAAGATCGGCCAGAAGGCGCAGGACACCGCGGAGCTCTTCTTCCACGACGTGCGCGTCCCCAAGGAGAACCTGCTCGGCGAGCTGAACGGCGCTTTCGTCCACCTGATGACCAACCTCGCCCAGGAGCGGATGGGCATCGCGATGGCCGGCATCGCCGCCGCCGAACACCTGCTGGAGATCACCACCGCCTACGTCAAGGAGCGCGAGGCCTTCGGGCGGCCGCTCGCCAAGCTCCAGCACATCCGCTTCGAGATCGCGGAGATGGCGACCGAGTGCGCCGTCACCCGCACCTTCCTCGACCGGTGCATCGTCGACCACGCGAACGGGGAGCTGGACGCCGTCCACGCCTCGATGGCCAAGTGGTGGGCGACCGAACTCCAGAAGCGGGTCGCCGACCGGTGCCTGCAACTGCACGGCGGATACGGCTACATGAGTGAGTACCGGGTCGCTCGGGCGTTCGTGGACGGCCGCATCCAGACCATCTACGGCGGCACGACCGAGATCATGAAGGAGATCATCGGCCGTTCCCTGCTCGGCTGACGCACCACCCCGGCTCCTCCGCCCGGCCCCTTCACCGGGCCCCTCCTCCGGGCCCTCCCCTTCGGGACCGTCCCTCCCCTCCCGGCCCACCTTCCTCGAAAGGCTTGACCAGTGAGCACCGAAGCGTACGTGTACGACGCGATCCGCACCCCGCGCGGCCGCGGCAAGGCCAACGGGGCCCTGCACGGCACCAAGCCGATCGACCTCGTCGTCGGCCTCATCCACGCGCTGCGCGAGCGCAACCCCGGCCTGGACCCGGCGACCATCGACGACATCGTGCTCGGGGTCGTGGGCCCCGTCGGCGACCAGGGCTCGGACATCGCGCGGATCGCGGCGATCGCCGCGGGGCTGCCGGACACGGTGGCCGGCGTACAGGAGAACCGCTTCTGTGCCTCCGGGCTGGAAGCCGTCAACCTGGCCGCCGCCAAGGTCCGTTCGGGTTGGGAGGACCTGGTCCTCGCCGGTGGCGTCGAGTCCATGTCCCGCGTCCCGATGGCGTCCGACGGCGGTGCCTGGTTCAACGACCCGATGACCAACTGGGACGTCAACTTCGTTCCGCAGGGCATCGGCGCCGACCTGATCGCCACCCTCGGCGGCTTCTCCCGGCGCGACGTCGACGAGTACGCCGCGCTCTCCCAGGAGCGCGCCGCCGCGGCCATCAAGGACGGCCGCTTCGCCAAGTCCGTGGTCCCGGTCACCGACCGCAACGGCCTGGTCGTCCTGGACCACGACGAGTTCGTCCGCCCCGGCACCACCGCCGACAGTCTCGCGCGGCTCAAGCCGTCCTTCGCGGACATCGGCGAGCTCGGCGGCTTCGACGCCGTCGCCCTGCAGAAGTACCACTGGGTCGAGAAGATCGACCACGTCCACCACGCGGGCAACTCCTCCGGCATCGTCGACGGCGCCTCCCTCGTCGCGATCGGCTCCCGCGAGGCGGGCGAGCGCAACGGTCTCGCGCCGCGCGCCCGGATCGTCTCGGCGGCCGTCTCCGGCTCCGAGCCGACCATCATGCTCACCGGCCCCGCCCCGGCCACCCGCAAGGCCCTCGCCAAGGCCGGACTGACCATCGACGACATCGACCTCATCGAGATCAACGAGGCCTTCGCCGGTGTCGTGCTGCGCTTCGTCGCGGACATGGGCGTCTCCCTCGACAAGGTCAACGTCAACGGCGGCGCCATCGCGCTCGGCCACCCCCTCGGCGCCACCGGAGCGATGATCCTCGGCACCGTCATCGACGAGCTGGAGCGCCAGGACAAGCGCTACGGGCTCGTCACCCTCTGCGTCGGCGGCGGCATGGGCGTCGCCACCGTCGTCGAGCGCCTCTGAACCGTCCCCGTCCCCGGCAACCCACCCCTTCTCACACGGAAGTAGCGAAAATGAGCGAGTCCACCACGATCCGCTGGGAACAGGACGAGAGCGGCGTCGTCACCCTGACCCTCGACGACCCCAACCAGTCCGCCAACACGATGAACCAGGCCTTCAAGGACTCCATCGCGGCGATCGCCGACCGCGCCGAGGCCGAGAAGGACTCCATCCGGGGCATCGTCTTCACCTCCGCCAAGAAGACCTTCTTCGCGGGCGGCGACCTCAAGGAGATGATCCGGCTCCGCCCCGAGGACGCCCAGCTCGCCTTCGACACCGGCACCGCGATCAAGAGCTCCCTGCGCCGGATCGAGACGCTCGGCAAGCCCGTGGTCGCCGCCATCAACGGCGCGGCGCTCGGCGGCGGTTACGAGATCGCGCTCGCCTGCCACCACCGCATCGCCCTCGACGCCCCCGGCTCCAAGATCGGCCTGCCCGAGGTCACCCTGGGCCTGCTCCCCGCGGGCGGTGGCGTCACCCGCACCGTGCGCCTCATGGGCATCACCGACGCGCTCCTCAAGGTGCTGCTCCAGGGCACCCAGTACCCCCCGCAGCGCGCCCTGGACAACGGCCTGGTCCACGAACTGGCCGCCACCCGCGAGGAGATGCTCGACAAGGCCCGCGCCTTCATCGACGCCCACCCGACCTCGCAGCAGCCCTGGGACGTCCCCGGCTACCGGATCCCGGGCGGTACGCCGTCCCACCCGAAGTTCGCCGCGAACCTCCCGGCCTTCCCGGCCAACCTGAAGAAGCAGCTGAGCGGCGCCCCGTACCCGGCCCCGCGCAACATCCTGGCCTGCGCCGTCGAGGGCTCCCAGGTCGACTTCGAGACCGCGCTGACCATCGAGGCCCGCTACTTCACCGAGTTGGTCACCGGGCAGACCGCCAAGAACATGATCCAGGCGTTCTTCTTCGACCTCCAGGCCGTCAACTCCGGTGCCAGCCGCCCCCAGGGCGTCGCCCCGCGCAAGGTCCGCAAGGTCGCCGTCCTCGGCGCGGGCATGATGGGCGCGGGCATCGCGTACTCCTGCGCCCGCGCGGGCATCGAGGTCGTCCTCAAGGACGTCACCGCCGAGGCCGCCGCCAAGGGCAAGGCCTACTCCGAGAAGCTCCTCGACAAGGCGCTCTCCCGGGGCCGCACCACCGAGGCCAAGCGCGCCGAACTGCTCGCCCGGATCACCCCCACGGCCGACCCCGCCGACCTCGCGGGCTGCGACGCGGTCATCGAGGCCGTCTTCGAGGACACCTCCCTCAAGCACAAGGTGTTCCAGGAGATCCAGGACGTCATCGAGCCGGACGCGCTGCTCTGCTCCAACACCTCCACCCTGCCCATCACGGGTCTGGCCGAAGGGGTTTCGCGCCCCGTCGACTTCATCGGCCTGCACTTCTTCTCGCCCGTCGACAAGATGCCGCTGGTCGAGATCATCAAGGGCGAGCGCACCGGGGACGAGGCCCTGGCCCGCGCCTTCGACCTGGTCCGCCAGATCAACAAGACCCCGATCGTGGTCAACGACTCGCGCGGATTCTTCACCTCGCGGGTGATCGGCCAGTTCATCAACGAGGGCGTCGCGATGGTCGGCGAGGGCATCGAGCCCGCCTCCGTGGAGCAGGCGGCCGCCCAGGCCGGCTACCCCGCGAAGGTGCTCTCCCTGATGGACGAGCTGACCCTGACCCTGCCCCGGAAGATCCGCAACGAGACCCGCAAGGCCTTCGAGGATGCCGGGCGCAGCTGGGCGGCGCACCCCGCGGACACCGTCATCGACCGGATGGTGGACGAGTTCGGCCGCCCCGGCCGCAGCGGTGGCGCGGGCTTCTACGACTACGACGAGGCGGGCAAGCGGGCGGGGATCTGGCCGGGCCTGCGCGAGCACTTCACGAAGCCGGGAACGGAGATCCCCTTCGTCGACATGCAGGAGCGGATGCTCTTCTCCGAGGCCCTCGACACCGTCCGGCTCTTCGAGGAGGGCGTGCTGACCTCGGTCGCCGACGCCAACATCGGCTCGATCATGGGCATCGGCTTCCCGGCCTGGACCGGTGGCGTGATCCAGTACATCAACGGCTACGAGGGCGGCCTGCCCGGCTTCGTGGCCCGCGCGCGCGAGCTGGCCGCGGCCTACGGCGAGCGGTTCGCCCCGCCCGCCCTCCTCGTCGAGAAGGCCGGGCGCGGGGAGACCTTCACCGACTGACCGCACCCACCGCGCCGGGCGCCCCGACGGTCCACGACGACCGCCGGGGCGCCCGGTACCGCGCGAAACATACGGATGCGGCGCGGCCCTGGCGCTCCCACCGGCAGTCCTCCCCGCGGCCCCGGGTCCCCGCCGCTCAGGCCCCGGTGAGGTCCAGCGAGGCGAAGGTGCCGCGGTGGGCGACGCCGTCCGGGGCGGTCCACTCGGCCACCACCCCGGCCGGGTCGGCGTTCTCGCGCAGCACGCGCGTCAGCCCGAGCCGCGCGCCGCCGGGCAGCAGGACCCGCGTGCCCTCGGCGTCCTCGGCGACCTCCGGGGCCTGCGAGAGCGGGAAGTCCGCGATCTCCGGGCCGTCGTAGCGCGTGCTCACGGCCGGCTCGGGGACATCGCTCAGGCTCTGGTGCTGCGCCTGCGCGCGGCCCTGGAACAGGGCCAGCAGCCGGGCCACGCACACCGGGTCGTGCGCGCCGTCGTACACCCAGCGCCGCCCGAGCACCCCGTGCTCGGAGGTGCCGATCAGGCCCGCCCCGGCCCCTTCGAGCGGCGCCCCGCGGTAGGTGACCGGCACGTGGTAGGAGACCGGGCGCCCGCCCGAGGCCTCGGTGACCACCATGAACTCGATGCCCACCTCGCCCTGCGGATCGTCGAGCCGGAAGCCGCCCGACCGGAGCAGCTCCGGGGGCCGCCCGGTCGCGGTGTACCAGGGTCGCTCCGGCAGCCATGCGGCGAGGAGCTCCAGCTTGCCGGGGTCCATCGTGGTCCTGTGGATGATCGCCATGGCAGGAAAGCTACCCCGCCGCGGCGGCGCCCCCGCACCCGGCCCACCCCGTCCCGCCGGTCACTCGGGCGCGGTGAACGCCGCCCGCAACTCCTCCTTGAGCGAGCGCTGGAACGCCGTCACCAAGGCCTGGACCACCATCGGTTGCATGTGCGCAGACAGCGACTTCATCGCCTCCACCCGCTCGGGATCGCTCTCGCCCTCCGTGAACGGCCCCCACACCTCGTCCCGGAACAGCGCCGTCAGTTCGTGCGCGGCCGTCCGCGCGTGCTCCAGCAGCACGGTGCGCGCCGTCATGATCGTCTCGTGCGCGATCGGCACGTCGAGCAGCGCGATCCCGAGCCGCAACAGCCCGGGATCCACCCGGAAGCCGTCCCCGTCCGCCGTCGGCGCCAGCACGTTCATGGCGGTCAGCCGCTGGACGTCGGAGTCCGACAGCGGCCGCCCCACCCGCTTCTCCAGCTCCTCGCGCGAGGACTCCAGCGCCGCGTCCGGAGCCCACGTCGCCACCAGCGCGCGGTGGATCGCCAGATCGTGCGCGCTCAGGTCGTCCGGGAGGGCGTCGAGGTAGCGCTCGATCGCCGACAGGGTCATGCCCTGGTGCTGCAACTCCTCGATCAGGGCCAGCCGGTAGAGGTGTTCCGGCCCGTAGTGGCCGACCCGCCGCGGTCCGATCGCGGGAGGGGGCAAAAGCCCGCGCGTGCTGTAGAAACGTACGGTGCGGACGGTCACGCCCGCCCGGGACGCCAGCTCGTCGACGGTGAGCGTGGGCTCGGGCGCCTGGGTGGTCATGGTCTGCGCCTCGCTCTCTGATCAGCACGTTGCATTCGGCTTACGTTCGGCCCGTTCGTGTTCAACAGTATTGCTGTCGCACCAACGATGTGAAACGGCCAGGAGCTGCCCATGACGACGAACCTGCGACTGCCCGGAAGTCCCGACGGGATCACCCTGCCCGCGCTGCTCGCCCGCAACGCCACCGACCACGGCGACCTCCCCGCCCTCTCCTGGCGCGAGGGCCCCGGCTGGACCACCCTCAGCTGGTCCGAGGCGCGCCGCAAGGTGGGCGTCCTCGCCGCCGGCTACGCGGCCCTGGGCGTCGAGCGCGGCGACCACGTCCTGATGATGATGGGCAACCGCCCCGAGCACTGGCTCAGCGACCTCGCCCTCGTCCACCTCGGCGCGGTCCCCGTCACCGTCTACGGGACCTCCGCACCCGAACAGATCGCGCACATCGCCCGGCACAGCCGGGCCCGCCTGGCCGTCGTCGAAGGGGCCCGGGAACTGGCCCGCTGGGAGCCGCTGCTCGCGGACCCGCAGGTGCCCCTGGAACGGCTCGTGGTGGCCGAGGCCGCCGACGCGGGCGCGCACCGGACGTACGGCTCGCTGTTCGCGAGCGGCGCCCGGACCTTCCGCTCCGACGCCTTCGAGAAGGGCTGGCGCGAGACCCGCCCCGAGGACCCGCTCACCGTCGTCTACACCTCGGGCACCACCGGCGACCCCAAGGGGGTCCGGCTCAGCCACCGCAACCTGATGCTCCAGACGGTCCGCCTCGACCGCCACGTCGAGCTGCCCGAGCACGCCGAGCACATCTGCTACCTGCCCTTCGCGCACATCGCCGAGCGGGTCCTGGGCATCTACCTGCCGCTGCTGCGCGCCGCCCACGTACGGCTGTGCGCCGATCCCACCGCCGTCGCGGGGGCCGTGCGCGAACTGCACCCGGTGCAGTTCTTCGGCGTGCCCCGGGTCTGGGAGAAGCTCGCCGCGTCCGTACGGGCGGTGCTCGCCGGGCTGCCGCGGGAGCAGCAGGCGGCCATCGGGGCGGCCAACGACACCGCCCGGGCCCGCGCGGGCCACCGCGAGCGCGGCGAGGCGGTCCCGCCCGAGGTCGAGGAGGCCTACGCCCTGGCCAAGGAGCGGGTACTGGATCCGCTGCTGGTCATGGCCGGGCTCGACCGGCTGGTCTGGACGGCCAGCGCCACCGCGCCGATGCCGCTGGACGTGGTCCGCTTCTGGGCGGGCTGGGGCATCACCATCATGGACGCCTGGGGGCTCACCGAGACCTCCGGCGTGTGCACCGTCAACAGCGCCGACGGCTTCCGGCTCGGCTCGGTCGGCCGCCCCATCGAGGGGCTGGAGCTGAAGCTCGCCGAGGACGGGGAGATCCTCACCCGCGGCGCCACCGTCTTCGGCGGCTACCTGCGGGCGGACGGGACGGTGGAGCGTGCGAGCGACGCCGAGGGGTGGTTCCCGACCGGGGACATCGGCCGGATCGACGAGGACGGGTTCCTCTGGCTGACCGACCGCAAGAAGGAACTGATCATCACCTCGAACGGCAAGAACGTCTCGCCCGCCCTGGTGGAGAACACCGTCAAGGAGCACCCGCTGATCGGCCAGGCCCTGGTGCACGGCGACGGCCGCTCCTACCTGGTCGCCCTGCTCGTGCTCGACGCGGAGCTGGCCCCCGCCTGGGCCGCCGCCCGCGGGATCGCGGCCACCACCCCCGCCGAGCTGGCCGCGCATCCGGAGGTCGCGCAGGAGGTCGCGCGCGCCGTCGAAGCCGCCAACGCGCGGCTCAACCGCACCGAGCAGATCAAGCGCTACCGGCTGCTCACCGAGGAATGGGGCCCGGAGTCCGGCGAGTTGACCCCGTCGCTGAAACTCCGCCGCCGCGTCGTGCGGGAGAAGTACGGGGCGCTGATCGACGGTCTCTACGCGGAGCCGCACGGGGCCCCGTAGTCCGAACGGCGTCGTCGAAGGGTTCAGCTGCGGCTCGGGGTGCGGTGCAGGTACTCCAGCCGCTGCTGGGCCATTTCGATGTGCCGGGAGTCGAAGGACCGCAGCGCGCGCAGGAACCTGATCAGTTCCGGGGCGGTGTCCAGGGCCGTCTCCTGGTCCCGCAGCTGCGTCCAGCAGTACAGGGCGCCCGCCGCCGCCGCGTGTACCTCCGGCGCGTCGGGGGACTGGCGGGCCAGCCGGATCTGCCCTGCGCTGGTCCACAGCCGCGTCGCGGTCCCGAAGGTCCCCGCCATCCTGGCCAGGTCGGCGCGGATCTCCAGCCAACGGGTGGCCTCGGGCGAGCCGTGTCCCGTCCGCCGGACGACGTACTCCTCCCACGCCAGGGCGAGGGCGGCGGCCTCGGTGTGCCGGCCGGCGGTCGCCAGCGCGTGGATGTGCGGCCGCGGATCGTGCCCCGGCTCGGCGTCGTCCTCGACGTCCTCGGGGCCCGGAGCCCGGTCGTACGCCGGGTCGTGCGGCGGGGCCTGGGCGGCGGGGGCGGCAGGGGCGGCGGCCGCGAGCGGGTCCGCGGCGGCGGCCGGGGCGGCGAGTTCGCGCGCGGTCGGCAGGACCACCGTGCCCGGCGCCAGCGCCGCGGCGCCCAGGGCGAGCGCGTGCAACTGCAGGTTGGCCGGGCGCCCCGGGCTGCTGGCGAGCTGGTCGATCCAGCAACGGGTGTAACTGCTCACGGTGTTGCCGCTGCCGGCGAAGCCGGGCGGGGACACCACCCCGTACACCTCGGCCGACGGGGTGACGGGCAGGCTCCCGTACTCCTGGAGCAGCGGCCAGGCCGTCTTGTCCGCGACCAGATCGAGCAGCAGCGTCGTCGACCCGGCGGGTCTGTGCCGCAGTTCCGCGCCCAGCCATTCCCAGGGGAGCGCGGTGTAGCGCACGGATCCGGCCGTCGTGGTGGCCAGGGCCAGGTGCAGCCGGCGGCTGCGGCGGTCGACCGTCAACCGCCCCGACAGGTAGACCAGCAGCGGGCCCCGGGTGGCCGCGGCCGTGCGCAGCCGGGTCAGGACCAGGTTCGGATCCCGGGCCCCGTCGAGGTAGGTCGTGTCACAGGACAGCCCGCTGTTCAGCAGCGCCGAGGCCGGCACCACTCCGAGCGCGGCCAGATTGGCGCTCGGCGCCACCTGCACGGTCCGGCGGTGCACCGCCGGACCTCCCGCTATGAGGAGGACGTGCCCCCGCTGCTCCAGCCCCAAGTTCTGCATGACCAGACCGTACTCACTCCTCGCCCGCTATGTGAGCGCCGTCATGCCGGGCGGTGTCAGATCCGAGGGGGCTGCGCTGTCTTGTCCATGAGAAGCGAAGGAAGCGAAAGAGAGCGGGAGAAGGGAACGTGAGGATGAAGACCATCATCGTGTGCGCCTCCGTGTCGCACGGCAACACCCGGCGGATCGCGCGGAGCATGGCCGGCGCCCTGGACGCGAAGGTCGTGGCGCCCGAGCAGGCCGACCCGGCGGAGCTGGCGGGCGCCGACCTCGTGGGATTCGGCTCCGGCGTCTTCTACGGCCGGCTCCACCGCAGCCTGACCGACCTGGTCGGGGCCCTTCCCACCGGCGGGAGGCGGGGGCGCGCGTTCGTCTTCGCCACCAGCGGGCTCCCCGAGGCCCCGTGGGCCCCCTTCACCCGCCCCGTGTCCCGGCTCCTCGAAGCCAGGGGCTTCACGGTGCAGGACACCTTCTCGTGCCGGGCGTTCGACACCTGGGCCCCCTTCGCCCTGGTCGGCGGCCTCCACAAGACCCGCCCGAACCCCACGGACCTCTCCGCCGCCCACACGTTCGCGGAGCGACTGCGGGACTGAACGACCGGCGGGCGGGCGGCCGGTGCACAGCCCCCTTGGGCTTCGGGGTGATGGCGGGCACGGCGGCGCTCCTGGTGCGCGTCCTCCTCGTCCAACAGGAGGCGCAGCGCCCGGGCGACGGCGACGGCCTTCGCCCAGGGGTCCACGGGGGTGAGGCCGCGCGCGCGGTTCCACGCTGCGAGCCCCGCCTCGGCCTCGGGAGTGCGGCGGCCCTCGGCCTGGAAGTGGAAGCAGAGCACCCCGTGCGCGGTCAGGCCGCCCTCGTCGAGCAGGTACGCCGCCCAGCGCTCGGCGACCGCGCCCTCGGGCCGCGCCTCGGCGTGGGCGAGCACGTGGTCGACGCCGCGGCGGAGCTCTGATCAGGTGACCGCAGCGGGCGCAGACCTGGCCTACCGCGGCCCCGCTCACGCCCGCTCCAAGGTGCCCGGCGGCGCGGTGAACTCCAGCCTGTCGGCCCCGCGCACGTACGCGGTCCGGGTGCGCGTCGGCTCACCGGCGACCGCACCGACGAACTACTCGACGACGGCCATCAATTCACCCTCGCGGCCGCTCTGGGGGTCGCGGACGCGCTGGCGCAGCAGGGGGTGATCGACGTGTCCGATTGTCGGGGCCGCCTACGCCGCGCTCGACGACGACCGGATCTTCCCGAAGGTCAAGGTCATGGCCATGCAACAGCAGGCCCACGGCGCCAGTCTCACTGGGGACCGGACCGCCGTCGATCGGCTCATCGACACCGCGGGCGGGCTCATCTCCCGCGTCGACGACGACCTGCCATGGGGCAACGCGTGCAAGAGGACGCCCGGCTACCTGGAGGTGCAGCGGGCCACCTGCTACGGCCGCCTCGGGCTTGGACGGGAAGCCGAATCCTTGTGGTCGCAGGTTCTTGACGCGGTGCCTGCTACCGCCCGCCGGGACCGCGGCGTGTACCTCGCCCGGCACGCCACTGCCGCTGCCGGGGCCCGGGAGCCGGAACAGGCCGTTGAGATCGCCCGGGCGGCCGCCGAGATCGCGGCGGAGACCGGGTCGGCCCGCATGCGGCGGGAGTTGGCAACCCTGGAACGGGCCATGCGGCCGTGGCAGGATGCCCCGGTGGGCCGGGACCTCGCCGAGATCCTGGTGTCCGTGACCGAGGGGAGCTGACATGGGCGCACCGACGCCGCTGTCCGACGAGGCGATCGCCGAGCACCTGGCCGGGCTACCGGGATGGGAACGCAAGGGCGACGAGATCACCCGGACGTACGGGATCCGCTACCACGCGGCAGTGGCCGCGATCGTCACCATCGCCGACCGGTCCCGGCGGATCCAGCACCACGCCGATCTCGACCTCCGCATCGACCACCTGAGGGCGTCGATCACGACGCACGACGCCGGACACCGGCTGACGGTCGCCGACTTCGACCTCGCGCACCGCATCGACGCCATCGTGGCCGCGCACCAGGCGCTCCCGCTCGACTGATCACCGGACGGGCGGGAGCGCCTCCTCCCGCCCGGGGGAGGGGGCGGAGTCGGCTACGAGCCGATCAGGGGGTAGTGGTCCGAGAGGTTGGTGTAGGTGTAGGAGGTGCCCCAGCTGGAGACGGTCCAGGGGGCGGACTGCTCCTTGACCACGTTGTTGTTCCAGTTGGCCGGGCGGGCGTTGCCCTTGCGGTAGAGGACGTAGTCGAGGTCCTCGCGCGGGTCCGTCGGGTAGCGGTAGTTCGCGATCGAGTTGGTGGCCGTGTCGAAGGAGTACGGGTGGCCCGTGCGCGAGTCGGCGCCGGCCAGGTCCGCGTCCGCGAGCATGGAGGCGTACTCCGGGCTGCGCGAGTCGACGTTCATGTCGCCCGTGACGATGACCTGTTCGTTCGCCGGGATGTTCTTGGCGTCGAGGAAGGCGTCGATGTTCTTGAACTGGCGGCTGCGCATCTGGGCCGCCTCGCCCGCCTTGCAGCCCGAGTCGGTGGACTGCGCGTGGGTGCCCACCACGTGCACCTTGGTGCCGTTCACGTTCAGGACGACGTACGCGAAGCCCTTGTTGGACCACCAGTCGGCGCCGCACGCGTCCTTGTAGACGTACTGCTCCTTGCGCAGGACCGGCCACTTGCTGAGGATCGTGATCCCGCCGTCCTCCGGGGTGGTGGAGGAGTACGCGCCGCTCGTCGCGTCCCAGCCGTCCTTGCTGCGGCCCACCACCGGGGTCTGGTAGGGGTACTGCGCGGCGGCGTTGGCCTTGAGGGCGTCCGAGGCGGTGTTGTCGAAGGCCTCCTGGAGGACGACCACGTCGTGCCCCTGGAAGAAGGACGCCTTCGGGATCTCGCGGGCCCGGATGTCCTGGCCCCAGTTCGGGTAGAGGTTGGTGCTCATCAGGAACGTGTTGTACGTCAGGACGTTGAGGCGCGGCGTCGCGTCCTGCGCGGACTCCGCGGCCGAGGCTCCCGGGGCGGCGGTGACGGCGAGCGCGACGGCCGTGAGGGCGCCGACGGCCGCGGCGGCGGCCTGGGCGCGGCGGGTGCGGCGGGGCGTGCTGGGCAGCATGAGGACTCCATCGTTCCTGCGGGGGGAAGATCGGCTGCGCCATCACATCATCTGCAGTTACCTCTGGGTAACACCCAGGACAAGACTTTCCGACGGGGGAAGGGACTTCTTGCGCTCGCATACTTGTGCCATGAGTCCCACGCGATCCAAGAGCACCGGAAGCCACTCTGACACCAGTGGCCACATCGCTCCGCCGCCGCCCGGCGGGGTGCTGTGGACCATCGCCGGGGACGTGCGCGCGCTGCTCATGCTGCCGCCCGCCTTCACGATGCAGGTCGCCCACCCGGCGATCGGGGCGGGCGTGGACCAGTACTCCGTCTTCCGCAGTGACCCCTGGGGGCGCGGGGAGCGCTCGATCCGCTCCGTCCAGCTCTGGGTGTACGGCGGCGAAGGGGCCGTGGAGGAGGGGCGCCGGGTGCGGCGGCTGCACAAGGAGATCCGGGGCACGGACACCCGGGGGCGGCGCTACCACGCCCTCGACCCGGCCTGCTACTCGTGGGTGCACGCCTCCGGCTTCCCGGTCTACCTCTACGCCGCCCGGTACCTCTTCCGCGCGTTCACCCCCGCCCAGGAGCGGGCCCTCTACACCGAGTGGCTCCAGGTCGGCCGCATCCTCGGCATCCACGACCGGGACATGCCGGCGACCATCGAGGAGTACTGGCCGCACTACCACCGGATGTTGGCCGAGGAGATCGAGTCCACCCCGGTGGCCCGCGAACTGGTCGCCACCGACGTGCCGCTGCCCCGCCCCACGGGCGGGCCGCTGCCGGTGCGGATCCTCACCCGGCTCGCCTGGCCGCTGCTGCGCACCCTGTTCCTGCGCTTCCGGGCCTTCGCCACCGTCGGCTACATGCCCCCGGAGGCGCGGGCCGCCATCGGCCTGGAGTGGAGCCCGGCCCAGGAGCGCAGGCTGCGCCGCTTCAGCGCGATCGTGCGGATCGTCGTACCGCTGCTGCCCGAGCGGCTGCGCTACCTGCCCGTGGCCCGGGAGGCCCGGGCGCGGTGGCGCGCCGCCGCCCACTGAGGGGCGACGGCGCGCGGCCGGTCCTGCGGCGGCCGGGCGAGCGGCCGGGTGGGCTCAGCGGCCGTGGCCGTGCCCCTGCTCGGTGTCGTGGACGCTGTTCGTCGCGGCGATCTTCTTCCACGACTTCGGCTCCGCCTTCGGGGCCGCGGCGGGCGCCGGGGCCGCGAGCGAGCGACCCGTCGCGCCCGGCGCCTTCGGCTTCGCCGCCGGGGCGGAGAAGGCGGGCTTGCCCGGGGTGTACAGCCAGGTCTCGAAGAGGTCGGCCAGCGGCTTGCCGGAGACCCGCTCGGCGTAGCGGACGAAGTCGTTCACCTTGGCGTTGCCGTAGGCGCGCTCGGTCGGCCAACCCTTGAGGATCTTGAAGAACTTCTCGTCGCCGACCTCGTTGCGCAGCGCCTGGATCGCGATCGCGCCCCGGTCGTAGACGGCCGCGTCGAACTGCTTGTCGGCGCCCGGGTCACCGGGCTTGACCTGCCAGAACGGGTCCTCGGCGGGCCGGGTCGAGTACGTCCAGTCGGCCAGCTCCTGGGCGGTCCCCTCGCCCTCCTTCTCCGACCACAGCCACTGGCTGTAGCGGGCGAAGCCCTCGTTGATCCAGATGTCCTTCCAGCCGTCGACCGAGACGCTGTCGCCGTACCACTGGTGGGCCAGCTCGTGCACGACGACCTGGACGTTGGCCCCGTTCGCGAACTGGCGCGGGCTGTAGAAGGGGCGGGTCTGGGTCTCCAGCGCGAAGCCGCTCGGCACGTTCGGTACGTAGCCGCCCAGCGCGTTGAAGGGGTACGGGCCGAAGACCCCCTCCAGCCATTCGGCGACCTCGGTCGTGCGCTCGACGCTCGCCTTCGCCGCGCCCGCGTTGTCCCCCAGGTCCACGCTGTAGGCGTTCAGCACCGGCAGCCCGCTCGCGGTCTTGTCCGTGGTGATGTCGAACTTGCCGATGGCGAGGGTGGTCAGGTAGGTGGCCTGGGGCTTGTTGGAGCGCCAGTTGTAGCGGGTCCAGCCGAGCTTCGAACTCTGCGACTGGAGAACGCCGTTGCTGATGGCCTGCAGCCCGTCCGGGACGTTGATCGAGACGTCGAACGTCGCCTTGTCCAGCGGGTGGTCATTGCTCGGGAACCACCAGATGGCCGAGTCCGGCTCCTGGGCCGCGACCGCGCCGTCCGGGGTGCGCGCCCAGGCCGACCAGCCGTCGACCTTGAACTCCGAAGGCTTGCCCGCGTACTTGACGACCACCGTGGCCTGCTTGTTCTTCTGCAGCGCGGTCGCGGGGGTCACCTCCAGCTCCTGGGTGCCGGTCTTGGCGAACTTCGCCTTGGCGCCGTTGACCCGGACCTCGCTCACCTGGAGGCCGAAGTCCAGGTTGAAGCGGGAGAGGTCCTGCTTGGCGGTGGTCAGGAGGGTCGCCGTGCCCTCCAGGAGGTCGGTCTTCGGCTGGTACTGGAGTCTCAAGTCGTAGTGCGAGACGTCGTATCCACCGTTGCCGCTGGCCGGGTAGTAGGGATCGCCGATACCCGGGGCGCCCGGAACGGCGGTCGCCGCCGATGCCGGGATCACCAGCAGCAGGGAGGCGGCGAGCACGCTCGGGGCGATGACTTTGCGTCGCACGAAGGACTCCAAGGGGTAGGGGAGACGGTTCTCCTGAGCGGTGTTCAGCTCGGATCGAGGCTTGTGTGTTCGACCGTATTCACCCCTGCGCCCCACGTCATGTCCATGGCCCCTGCTGTCACACGATCGCCATTCGGACGTCACACCGCGCCATCCGGACGGCCCCCGGCCAGGTGGGGCGGGACCGGTGGGCGGGGAAGAACGGCCGGATCTCGTGGTCGCGGCCGTGGAAGCGTGCCCGGTGGGCGGCCCGGCGCCGACCCGGCGGGCGGGCTCCGGCGACCCTGTTGTACATACCAATCAGTCGGTAGGGTGCGGGCATGACGCTCTCCACCCTCCCGCCCTTCGCCGCACGCCGCTGTTGGCACGCCGCCATCAATCCGCTGCACGCCACCATCTACTTCTCGCCGGATCTGGCCCGGGAACTGGCCCTCCTCGGCATCGAGGGCTCGGCCGCTCCCCTGAGCAGCCGCAGCGCCGCCCTGGGCGCCGTCGGCCCCGGCACCGTGGCCGCGGCCTTCTACAACTACAGCCACGCCCACCTCGCCCAGTTCCTGCCCGCGGTGTGGCAGAAGGCGGACCCCGAGCAGGTACTCGCCGCCCGGCTGCGGGCCGTCGACGCGACCCTCACCCGGCTGCTCGGCGCCGAGGTCCTGGCCTCCCCGGAGCTGGCCGAGGCGGCCGACCTGGCGATGCGCGCCACCGAGGGCTGCACCCGGCACGGGCGCCCGCTCTACTCCGCCCACGCCGACCTGCCGGTCCCCGAGGCCGCCCACCTGCGCCTGTGGCACGCCACCACCCTGCTGCGCGAGCACCGCGGCGACGGTCACCTCGCCGCCCTGCTCATCGCCGGACTCGATCCCGTCGAGGCGCTGATCAGCCACAACGCCACCGGCCACGGCATGACCTCGAAGTGGTTGCGCGCCACCCGCGGCTGGAGCGCGGCCGACCTGGCGGCCGCCGCCGACCGGCTGCGCGGGCGCGGGCTCCTCGATGCCGAGAACGAGCTGACCGAGGCCGGTACGGCGCTGCGCGAGCAGCTGGAGGCGGACACCGACCGGCTCGACGCGGCCCCGTACGAACACCTCGGCGCGGCCGACCTGGCCCGCCTGCACGAGCTGGGCGGCGCCCTCGTCGTCCGGGCCCTCCGCGCCGGCGCCTTCCCGGCGGACCTCACCGGCAAGGGCTGACACCGGCCGGGAACGGCCCGGTCCCGCCGGTCGATCGGCAGGGTTCCCGACCTCCGCCACCGCCACCTGCCACAATTGGCAGCTTCCAGCGCAGTGCGGCAGTGCAGACGAAGGCGGGACCGGAACGTGACGACGTCCATCGAAGGCAGGATCGCCGAGGAACTCGGCGTACGGGAGCGGCAGGTCAAGGCCGCCGTCGAGCTGCTCGACGGCGGCTCCACCGTGCCGTTCATTGCGCGCTACCGCAAGGAAGCGACCGAGCTGCTCGACGACGCCCAGCTGCGCACCCTGGAGGAGCGGCTGCGGTACCTGCGCGAACTGGAGGACCGCCGCGCCGCGATCCTGGAGTCCGTGCGGGAGCAGGGCAAGCTCGACGACGCCCTGACGGCCATGATCAACGCGGCCGACACCAAGGCCCGGCTGGAGGACATCTACCTGCCCTTCAAGCCCAAGCGCCGCACCAAGGCGCAGATCGCCCGTGAGGCGGGCCTGGAGCCGCTCGCCACGGGGCTGCTCGCCGACCCCTCGGTGGATCCGGTCGCCGCGGCCGCCGCGTTCGTCGACGCCGACACGGGCGTCGCCGACCCGGCCGCCGCGCTCGAAGGCGCCCGCGCCATCCTCACCGAGCGGTTCGCCGAGGACGCCGACCTGATCGGCGAGCTGCGCGAACGGATGTGGACCCGGGGCCGGATGGCCGCCAAGGTGCGCGACGGCCAGGAGGAGGCGGGCGCCAAGTTCGCCGACTACTTCGACTTCGCCGAGCCCCTCACCGCGCTGCCCTCGCACCGCGTCCTCGCCATGCTGCGCGGCGAGAAGGAGGACGTCCTCGACCTCACCCTGGAGCCCGAGGAGCCGAGCGAGACCCCCGGTCCCTCCACCTACGAGGGCATGGTCGCCCGCCGCTTCGGCGTCGCCGACCGCGGTCGGCCCGGGGACAAGTGGCTCGCCGACAGCGTCCGTTGGGCCTGGCGCACCAAGATCCAGGTGCACCTGGGGCTCGACCTGCGCACCCGGCTGCGCCAGGCCGCCGAGGACGAGGCGGTCCGCGTCTTCGCCTCCAACCTGCGGGACCTGCTGCTCGCGGCGCCCGCCGGCACCCGCGCCACGCTGGGCCTGGACCCGGGCTTCCGCACCGGCGTGAAGGTCGCCGTCGTGGACGCCACCGGCAAGGTCGTGGCGACCGAGGTGATCTACCCGCACGTGCCGGCCAACAAGTGGGACGATTCCCTCGCCAAGCTGGCCCGCCTCGCCCGCGAGCACGCGGTCGACCTGGTCGCCATCGGCAACGGGACCGCCTCGCGCGAGACCGACAAGCTCGCCGCCGACCTGATCGCCCGGCACCCCGAGCTGAACCTGACCAAGGTGATGGTCTCGGAGGCGGGCGCCTCCGTGTACTCGGCCTCCGCCTTCGCCTCGCAGGAACTCCCGGACATGGACGTGTCGTTGCGCGGGGCCGTCTCCATCGCCCGCCGCCTGCAGGACCCGCTCGCCGAACTGGTGAAGATCGACCCGAAGTCGATCGGCGTCGGCCAGTACCAGCACGACCTGTCCGAGGTGAAGCTCTCCCGCTCCCTCGACGCGGTCGTCGAGGACTGCGTGAACGGCGTCGGCGTGGACGTCAACACCGCCTCCGCGCCGCTGCTCTCCCGGGTCTCGGGCATCAGCGGCGGTCTCGCCGAGAACATCGTCGCCCACCGCGACGCCAACGGCCCCTTCCGCAGCCGCAGGGCGCTCAAGGACGTGGCCCGGCTCGGCCCCAAGGCGTACGAGCAGTGCGCCGGCTTCCTGCGGATCCGCGACGGGGAGGACCCGCTGGACTCCTCCAGCGTGCACCCCGAGGCCTACCCGGTGGTCCGGGCGATGGGCAAGCAGGCGGGCGGCCAGGTGGCGGCGCTGATCGGCAACACCGCCGTACTGCGCTCCCTGCGCCCCGCGGACTTCGTCACGGAGACCTTCGGCCTGCCGACCGTCTCGGACATCCTGCGCGAGCTGGAGAAGCCGGGCCGCGACCCGCGACCCGCCTTCAAGACGGCCACCTTCAAGGAGGGCGTGGAGAAGATCGGCGACCTGGCCCCCGGGATGATCCTGGAGGGCGTGGTCACCAACGTGGCGGCCTTCGGCGCGTTCATCGACATCGGCGTCCACCAGGACGGCCTGGCGCACGTCTCGGCGCTCTCGAAGACCTTCGTCAAGGATCCCCGCGACGTGGTCAAGCCCGGTGACATCGTCCGGGTGAAGGTCATGGACGTGGACATCCCGCGCAAGCGGATCTCGCTCACCCTGCGGCTGGAGGACGAGGGGGCGGACCGCGCGGCGGGCGCCCCGCGGCCCCGCCAGGAGCGCGGCGAGCGCGGTTCCGGCGGGCGCCCGCCGCAGCAGCGCGGTGGCGGCCAGGGCGGTCAGGGCGGTCAGGGCCGCGGCGGCGCCGGCAAGGGTGCCGCCGCCGGTAACGCAGGCGGTGCGGGCAGGAGCGGCAACGCAGGCGGCGCGGGCGGTGGTACGGGCGGCGGCGCCCGGGGCGCGTCCGGCGCCCGCGGTGGCGCCGGTGGCGGTCAGGGCGCCGGCAAGGGCGCTCCGGCGCCGGCCAACAGCGCGATGGCCGATGCCCTGCGCCGGGCCGGTCTGACCGGCCCGGAGGAGCGTCGCGGGCGCTGACGCCCGACGGACCCCCGGCGGCGCCGGGGGCTGATGCGCAGGTCGCGGGCCCGGGCAGGAAGGACTGGCTGAATACCCCCCCTGCCCGGGGGCGCGCCTTGCCAACTCCGGCACCCGATCTGTAGGCATGTGGGAACGCCCGTTCGCCATTCGGCGCGCGGGCTTCCCTGATCCCCCCTCAGGACGTCATGCCCACATCAGCCCCTGCCTATCGACGCTGCCCGGGAAAGGGTCCGAAGAGGGAGCACATGCCATACCGGCAACTCAGCCTGCGCAAACGCTGCGAGACGATTCTCGGTCGCTTGGACTTGCCGCACCCGTTCTCCCTCGACGCCCTGTGCGGGCGGATCGCCGAGCAGCGGGGCCGGCCCATCCGGCTGCACCCGCTCCCCAAGGAAGCCGCCGAGTCCGGCGTGTGCGGCCTGTGGGTGGGCACCACGAGCATCGACTACGTCTTCTACGAGGCCCAGACCTCACCGCTGCACCGCGAGCACATCGTCCTGCACGAGCTGGGCCACATCCTCTTCGGCCACAACTCCCTGGAGGGCGAGGAGAGCGGCGCCCGGGCCCCCGTCATCCTCGGCCGCACCAACTACACCAACCGCCAGGAGCAGGAGGCCGAGATGCTGGCCAGCCTGATCCGCACCAGCGCGGGGCTGCCCCCGGTCGACGAGGCCGCCGGGACGCTGGCCCGCCTGGAGTCCGCCATGGGGTACCGGCGGGTGCAGCATGGCGGCTGACCCGATCGCCGCCTTCGGGGATTCCCTGGCCGTGCCCAGCGTGGTGTGCCTGTGGCTCGCGGTGCTGCTGCGCTCCCCGGCCGCCGTCCGCTCCCCGCAACAGCGCGGACTGCTGCTCGCCGTGGCCACCGCCGCCGCCGCGATGACCCTGAACCTGCCCGACGTGGTCACCTACGCGATGCGCGATCCGCAGTACTCGCACACCGTCGGACTGGTCCGCAACCTCATCGGGGTCTTCTCGGCGGGCGCCGTCCTCTACTTCGTCGCCGCGGCCACCACCCGGGGCCGCCTGCTGCGCCAGAGCGCCGCCGTCACCACCGTCTGCCTGCTCGCCGCGCTGGTCCTGCTCGACCTGACCGCCCCCGGACACGGCACCCACACCATCCCGCCGCACGGCGATCCGGTGCCCTCCCTCGGGTACTGGCTCGTGCTCATCTCGGCGCACCTCGCCGCCAACACCGCCTGCGTGGCCCTGTGCTGGCGCTACGGCCTGCGCACCGAGAGCCGCGCACTGGCCGCCGGACTGTGGCTGTTCGGCCTCGGCACCGCGCTCGCCGGGGCGTTCTGGTTCGTCTACCTCGTGAAGCTGCTCTTCGGCGCCACCGCCGCCATGCCCTGGCTCGCGCTGATGATGAACCTGCACGGGCTGCTGCGCGCCGCCGCCCTGCTCGTGCCCGTGCTCTTCGGACTGCGCCGGACCGTATCCGACGTCGGCACCGCCTGGCGGCTGTGGCCGCTGTGGCGCGACCTGGTCGAGGCGGTGCCGCACGTGGCGCTGACGAAGCCGCGCGCCGGGCGCGTGGTGGAGTTCCTGTGGCCGCCGGTCCCGCGCGACCTGCTGGTCTACCGGAAGGTGATCGAGACCCGCGACGCGATCCTGATCCTGAACGAGTACGTCGTTCCGGGCATCCCGGAGCTGGCCCGCCACCACGTCGTGGGCGCCGGGGTGCCCGCCCCGCGCCGCGGCGCGGCCGCGCTGGCCTGCGTACTCAAGGAGGCGCGCCAGGCCAAGCTCGACGGATCGGCCGGGCGCGCGCCGGACGGGGCCGAGCCGCCGTACGTCCCCTCCTCGGTGCACGGAGCCACGGGCACCGTCGAGGGCAGCGACCTGGAGGACGAGAAGAGCTTCCTCGTCGAGGTCGCCCAGGCCTACGGATCCACCGCCACGCGGACCTTCGCCCCCGAACTGCCCGAACTGCCCGAAACCGCCGGAAAGTGATGCGCACGTGAGCAACCGAACCACCGTTCTGATCACCGGAGCCAGTGCCGGGCTGGGGGCCGCCTTCGCCCGCGGGTTCGCCGCCAAGGGCTGCGACCTCGTCCTCGTCGCCCGGGACGAGGAGCGCCTGGACGCCCTCGCGAAGGAGCTGGGCCGGGACTTCGGCGTGGCCGCCGAGGTGCTGGCCGCCGACCTGCTCGACCCGGAGCGGTGCGCCCGTGTCGTCGCGCGGCTCGCGGACACCGCGCGGCCCGTGGACGTCCTGGTCAACAACGCGGGCTTCGGGCTGCCGGCGCCCTTCCCGTACAGCCCGGTCGAGGACGAGGAGCGGATGCTCGACCTGCTGGTCAAGGTCCCGCTGCGGCTGACCCACGCGCTGGTGCCGGGGCTGCGGGAGCGGCGGCGCGGGGCCGTGCTGAACGTGTCCTCGGTCGCCGGACTGCTGCCCACCGGGACCTACGGCGCCGCCAAGGCCTGGATCACCGCCTTCAGCGAATCGCTGCGGGTGGACCTGGCTCCGTACGGGGTCCGGGTGCTCGCGGTGGTCCCCGGCTTCACCCGGACCGAGTTCCAGGAGCGGGCGGGCATGGACGTCAGCAAGCTGTCCGACGCGGTCTGGCTGGAGCCGGAGGCCGTGGTGGCCCAGGCCCTGCGCGACCTCGCCCGGCGGCGTCCGCTGAGCATCACCGGGCGGCGCTACAAGGCGTACGCCCTGGCGGTGCGGCACCTTCCGCGCACCGTGGTGGCCGCCAGAATGGCCCGCAAGCGCTCGGCCCCGGCGGAGCCGCGCTGACCCCGGCCACGGTCGGCGCGCCCGCCCCTGGCCCCCCACGGCGAAGCCGTCCGCCGCGGCGTCCCCGGCCGCCCCCCGGCGCCCCGCTGGCCGGGCTTGGCCCGCCCCTGGGCTCCCGCCGTGGCGAAGTAGCTCCGGCGTCGTGGCCGCTGCTGCCTCCGGCGGCGCCTCAAACGCCGGCGGGGCTTGGTTTGGGCGGCCCCGGGTCCCGCCTGCGGGGGCTTGGTCCGGTGGGCCCGTGCCTTGTGTGCTGCCGGGGGTGAATCCAGCCCCGCCGGCGTTTGAGGCGCCGCCGGAGGCGGGATGTCGGCCGGGGGCCGGGGTCGTTGGCGGGGCGAATTCAGCCTCGCCGGCGTTTGAGGCGCTGCCGGAGGCGGGGGCCGGGCGTATGCCGGGGGCTACTCCTCGGTGACTCGGCCGTCGGTCACGCGGAGGCGGCGGGTGACCTGGACCGCGTCCAGCATCCGCCGGTCGTGCGTGACCAGCAGCAGGGTGCCCTCGTACGCCTCCAGCGCGGACTCCAGCTGCTCGATCGCCGGCAGGTCCAGGTGGTTCGTCGGCTCGTCCAGCACCAGCAGGTTCACCCCGCGCCCCTGGAGCAGCGCCAGCGCCGCCCGGGTCCGCTCGCCCGGAGACAGGGTGGCCGCGGGACGCAGCACGTGGGCCGCCTTCAGGCCGAACTTCGCGAGCAGGGTCCGCACTTCCGCGGGCTCGGTGTCCGGCACCGCCGCGCAGAAGGCCTCCAGCAGCGACTCGTCGCCGAGGAACAGCCCGCGCGCCTGGTCCACTTCGCCCACCAGCACGCCCGAACCGAGCGTGGCCGAACCGGAGTCCGGCGCCAGCCGCCCGAGCAGCACCGCGAGCAGCGTGGACTTCCCGGCGCCGTTGGCCCCGGTGATCGCCACCCGGTCCGCCCAGTCCAGCTGGAAGCTGGCCGGTCCGAAGGTGAACTCCCCGCGCCGCACGCTCGCTTCGTGCAGGGTCGCGACCACCGAGCCGGAGCGCGGCGCGGCCGCGATCTCCATGCGCAGCTCCCACTCCTTGCGCGGCTCGTCGACCACGTCGAGGCGCTCGATCGCGCGCTGCGTCTGCCGCGCCTTCGACGCCTGCTTCTCGCTGGCCTCGCTGCGGAACTTCTTGCCGATCTTGTCGTTGTCGGTGGCCTTGCGCCGGGCGTTCTTGACGCCCTTGTCCATCCAGCCGCGCTGCATCTGCGCGCGCCCCTCCAGGGCCGCGCGCTTGTCGGCGTACTCGTCGAACTCCTCGCGGGCGTGCGTACGGGCCCGCTCGCGCTCCTCCAGGTAGGCGTCGTACCCGCCGCCGTAGAGGTTGATCTCCTGCTGGGCCAGGTCGAGTTCGAGGACCTTGGTGACCGTCCGGGTGAGGAACTCGCGGTCGTGGCTGATCACCACCGTGCCCGCGCGCAGCCCCTTCACGAAGGACTCCAGCCGCTCCAGGCCCTCCAGGTCGAGGTCGTTCGTCGGCTCGTCGAGCAGGAAGACGTCGTAGCGCGACAGCAGCAGCGAGGCGAGGCCCGCGCGCGCGGCCTGGCCGCCGGAGAGCGCCGTCATCGGCAGGTCGAGGCCCACGGACAGCCCGAGGTCGGCCGCGACCTCCTCGGCCCGCTCGTCCAGGTCGGCCCCGCCGAGGTCCAGCCACCGGTCCAGGGCGGTCGCGTAGGCGTCGTCCGCGCCCGCGACCCCGTCCACCAGGCCCTGCGTGGCCGCGTCCAGCTCCGTCTGCGCGGCGGCCACCCCGGTCCGACGGGCCAGGAACTCCCGGATCGACTCGCCGGGGCGGCGCTCCGGCTCCTGCGGCAGGTGGCCGACGGTGGCGGTGGGCGGGGAGAGCCGCAGCTCACCGGTCTCCGGCGTGTCCAGGCCGGCCAGCAGGCGCAGCAGCGTCGACTTCCCGGCGCCGTTGACGCCGACGAGGCCGATGACGTCACCGGGGGCGACGACCAGGTCGAGACCGGTGAAGAGCGAGCGCGCGCCGTGTCCGGCGGCGAGTTCCTTGGCGACGAGGGTTGCAGTCATGATCCGTCGATCCTATCGGCCGTGCCCGGGCCGCCCGCCCGCACCTCGATGGCAGGAAAGGTGGGGAGCCCGACATTGCGGACGCCGGTGCGGCGCAAGACGATGGATCCATGCCCTCCGAACCCCGGCGCAGCGTGCTCGTCCTCCTCTACGACGGCGTCCAGAGCCTGGACGTCACCGGCCCGGTCGAGGTCTTCGCGGGGGTGGGCCGCTTCCCCGGCCGCGAGGGGTACCGGATCCGCACGGTGTCCCCGGGCGGAGCGCCCGTACGGACCAACAGCGGGCTGACCCTGCTCCCGGACGGCCCGCTGGAAGGCGCCGAGCCGGGCCCGGGCACCACCGTGCTGGTGCCCGGAGGCCAGTACCGGGGGGACTTCGAGCCCCGGCTCACCGACTGGCTGCGCGCGCACGGGACCCGGCCCGACCGGCTCGTGGCCGTGTGCACCGGCGCGCTGCTCCTCGCGGAGGCCGGGCTGCTGGACGGCCGGCGCGCCACCAGCCACTGGAACGCCTGCGCGCAGATGGCCCGGGACTACCCGCGGGTGCGGGTGGAGCCCGAGCCGATCTACGTGCGGGACGGGTACGTCGCCACCTCGGCCGGGGTGACCGCGGGCATCGACCTCGCGCTGGCCCTGGTGGAGGAGGACCACGGCCGGGACATCGCCCTCGACATCGCCCGCCACCTGGTGGTCTACCTGCGCAGGCCGGGCAACCAGGCCCAGTTCAGCGCGCTGCTCGCGGCCCAGAGCGCCCAGCGGGAGCCGCTGCGCGAGGTGCAGCACTGGATCACCGGGCACCCCGGCGCCGAGTTGACCGTCGAGGCGCTCGCCGCCCGCGCCCGGCTCTCGCCACGCCACTTCGCCCGCGCCTTCCACGCCGAGACCGGCACGACCCCCGGCCGCTACGTCGAACGGGTCCGGGTCGAGCACGCCCGCAGGCTCCTGGAGGACACCTCCGAGGGCATCGCCCAGATCGCCCGGGCCTGCGGCTACGGCACCCCGGAGGCGTTGCGGCGCGCCTTCGTCAAGACCCTCGGCCAACCGCCCGCCGAATACCGGCGCCGCTTCGGCGCGCCCGCCTGACCACCCGCCCACACGCACACCCGTGCCCGTTCCCGGAGGACACCGCATGCAGATCGCCGTCCTGCTCTTCGACCGGTTCACCGCCCTCGACGCCATCGGCCCCTTCGACACGCTCGGCCGCCTCCCCGGCGCCGAGACCGTCTTCGTCGCGGAGCGCCCCGGGCCCGTGCGTAACGACTCGGGCCAGCTCGCGCTGGTCGCCGATCGCTCCCTCGCCGACGTCCCGGCCCCGGACATCCTGCTGGTCCCCGGCGGGCCCGGCCAGAGCGCGCAGATGGAGAACGAGGTCCTCCTGGACTGGCTGCGCACCGCGGACGCCCATACGCGGTGGACCACTTCGGTGTGCACCGGCTCGCTCCTGCTCGCCGCCGCCGGGCTGCTGCGGGGCCGGCGCGCCACCAGCCACTGGCTGGCCCTGGACCAGCTCCCGTCGTACGGCGCCGAGCCCACCGGGGAACGGGTGGTCACCGACGGCAAGTACGTGACCGCGGCCGGGGTGTCCTCCGGCATCGACATGGGGCTGACCCTGCTCGGCCGGATCGGCGGGGACCGGCTGGCCCAGTCCGTCCAGCTCCTCACCGAGTACGACCCGCAGCCGCCCTACGACGCGGGCTCGCCCGAGAAGGCCCCCGCCGACATCGTGGCCGAGTGGCGCGAGCAGAGCCGTTTCGTCATGGAGTAGTGGGGTCCGGCGCGGCGGCCCCGCCGACCGCCCAGGTGAAGGCGGGCGTGCGGCGCTCCAGGAAGGCGGCGACCCCCTCGGCGGTGTCGCCGCTGCCGCGCGCCTGGGCCGCCCAGTGCGCGTCCCGGTCCGTGCGCCCGTTCGCGAACTCCTTCGCCGCGGCCTGGGTGAGCCGCGAGCGCCCGGCCAGGATCCGGGTGAACTCGGCGACGCGCTTGTCCAGTTGACCCGCGGGCAGCAGCTCGTCCAGCAGGCCGGTGCGCAGCGCCCGGTCCGCGTCGATCAGCTCGGCGGAGAACAGGAGGTACTTGGCGGTCGCGGGACCCACCAGGGCGGCCAGGCGCCGGGTCGAGGACGCGGGGTAGACGATCCCGAGCCGGGCCGGGGTCACCCCGAAGGACGCCCCCTCCTCGGCGAACCGCAGGTCGCAGGCGGCGGCGAGCTGGCTGCCGCCGCCCACGCAGAACCCGCGGATCGCGGCCAGGGTGGGCTTGGGGAACGCGGCGAGCGCCTCCTCGGCCCGCACGGCCAGGGTCTGCGGATCCTCCGCGGGCCCCGCGGACCGCTGCGGCGCCCGCAGCGAGGAGATGTCGGCGCCGGCGCAGAAGGTGTCCCCGGCCCCGGTCAGTACGAGCGCCCGTACCGCGGGATCGGCCGCGAGGCCCTCCAGCAGTTCCGGCAGCGCGCGCCACATCGCGGCCGTCATGGCGTTGCGCTTGGCGGGGTGCGAGATGACGACCGTGGCGACCCCGTCCGCGACGGTGTGCAGTAGCTGCGCGTCCATGCGCCGGATGCTATCCCGGGCCGTCGATCCTATGATCAAGGGAGTCCGGGGGGAGCCGGGGGGTGCCGACGAGGAGGCACGTCCATGGCCGCAGAGCGCACACGCCGCATCGACGAGAACGGACGGGAGAAGCAGGGCAAGGAGAAGCTGAGCCGGGGCTTCGGCCTGCTGGCGCTGCTCGGCGTGATCCTCGTGCTGGCCGGTCTGGTCGGCCTCGTCTACACCGGCTTCGCCACGCTGACCTCGATGTTCCTCTTCGGTTGGCTGCTGCTCGTCGGCGGTCTGGTCGGTCTCCTGCAGGCGGTGCAGGCCCGCAAGAGCAACTACTTCTGGCTCGCCGTGATCGTCGCCGCGATCAACCTCGCCGCGGGGTTCGTGATCCTGCGGCGCCCCGAGGCGAGCGCCGAGGCGCTCACGATGTTCGCCGCGCTGCTCTTCCTGACCGGCGGGGTGTTCCGACTGGCGGGCGCCCTGGTCGTGCGGGGTGCGAACTTCGTCCTGACGCTGGTCCAGGGTGCCTTCGGGGTGCTGCTGGGGATCCTGGTGCTGTGGAGCTGGCCCGGCAGCAGTCAGTACGTGATCGGCACCTTCTTCTCGCTCGCCCTGCTGTTCGACGGGCTGAGCCTGGTGGCGCTGGGCCTGGGCGCGCGCCGGATCCTGGGCCTGGTCAGGGACGACGAGGGCGCGACGGCGGTGGCGACGGCCCCGGAGGCGGCGGCCACGGCGCGGGAGGCGGCCGACAAGCGGTCCGTGGAAGATCAGGAACAGTCGAACAACTGACTCCGCCATGCGTCGCCGGTCAAAAAGTGTCCGAATCACGCTGACTTGTGGTCAGTGGCGCGGTCCGGACCAGCCCGGTCCCCACTCTTGACGCGTGGAGACGATCGAGCGTGAAGACGGGGGCCGGGAAATGGACGTCAGCGGGAGTGTCCCGCCAGTCGAGGGGAGCGCGCCGGACGACCCGGCCGGTCCCCTCGCCTACGAAGGTGTGTGGCGGTTCACCGCGCCCTCGCTAGAAGAATCCGTTCCGCAGGCGCGCCGGGCGGTCCGCGACCTGCTCGGGCGGCAGGGCGTACCGGCCGATCAGGACCTGGTCTACGCGCTGCTGCTGATCGTCTCCGAGTTGGTCACCAACTCGGTGCGGCACGCGGCCCTGCTCTCGCCCGAGGTGGCGGTGGAGGTCGCGATCGGCCGCGAGTGGGTCCGGGTGGCGGTCGAGGACAACCACCCCTACCGGCCCAAGGCGCTGGAAGCGGACTTCGGGCAGACGGGCGGGCGCGGCCTGCTGCTGGTCCGGGAGGTCACGCGGGAGGCGGGCGGGGTGTGCGACGTGGAGCACACCTCCACCGGCGGCAAGGTCATCTGGGCCGCCCTGCCGCTCACCGCCGCGGGCTGACCGGTCTGCGGTCGTCGCCCGCGGCGGCGGCGGTGGGTGAAGCGGAGCGGCTCGGGGCCTACCAGCCCGCGGCCTCGCCGGTCAGCTCGCGGATCGCCGGACGCGCGGCGTCCAGCACGGTCATGAACCAGGCCGAGAACGGCTCCGCGGCATGGCGCTTGACCAGCTCGTCGGCCGTGACGAAGGCGGTGTCGCCGACCTCTTCCGGGTCCGGGCGCAGCCTCGCCTGGGCGAGTCCCACGAACAGGTGGTTGTACTCCTGCTCGACCAGCCCCGACGCGGGGTCGGGGTGGTTGTAGCGCACGGTCCCCGCCTCCGCGAGCAGCGAGGGCGAGACGCCCAGCTCCTCGTGGGTGCGCCGGGCGGCCGCGGCGAACGGCGACTCCCCGGGGTAGGGGTGTCCGCAACAGGTGTTCGACCAGACGCCGGGGGAGTGGTACTTGCCCAGTGCCCGCTGCTGGAGCAGCAGTCGGCCCTGCCCGTCGAAGAGGAACACGGAAAAGGCCCGGTGCAGCAGACCGGGCGCCTGATGCGCAGAGAGCTTCTCAGCGGTGCCGACGGTGTGACCGGACTCGTCGACCAGTTCGAGCATGATCGGTTCTTGAGTGCCGGCGCCGGTGGACGCGCTGTTCGCGGCGGTGGCTGGTGTGGTCGGCATACCCATCCTTCGCTTCGGACTTCGGCGTTCAGTCTGCCGCACAAAAGCGGCTTGTCCCCACTTCGGTGATCTGTGCCGGGCTGCCCTCCACCGCGTGGTATGCGGCGCAGGGCAGCCCGTGGGGATCGGACGTCTCAGACGCCGAAGGGGGCGGGATACGTGATCGTGCCCATAGGTACAGGGACGGAATCGTCCAGCACTAGAGCCATCATGGCGTCGTCGGGTACGTCGAACGGCGCACGGATGCCGAAGCGCGACGCCGGGACGAATCCGAAGCGCGGGTAGTACGCGGGGTGCCCCAGGACCAGCACGAGCGACTCCGCGCGCTCCCGGGCCGCCGCGAGCACGGCGCGGATGACCGCGCTGCCCGCGCCGGACCGCTGGAGGGCGGGAGACGTCGCGACCGGGGCGAGCGCGAGCGCGGGCGCGCCGTCCACGGTGCAGCGGGTGAGCAGTACGTGCGAGGCGATCGAGCCGTCGGGGGCCTCGGTCACGTAGGAGAGACCGGGCAGCCAGGCGTCATCGAGGCGCAGCGCGTCCACGAGGTCCGCCTCCAGAGGGGACTCGAAGGCCGCCAGGTTGACGGCGCGGACCGCGGCCGCGTCGGAGGGGACCTCCGGCCGGGCCGGCCAGCGCGGAGCGCCGCCCGGTCCGTGGGTGGAGGCGGAGGTGGAGGAGTGGAAGGAGTTGTCGGTCAACGTGAACCCTCGGAAAAGGGCTCCGGCCGACGCCTGGTGATCAGGCCCGGCCGGACACCCGGTGAATGGTGGGGTACCGGTGGTAGTCGCCCTGCACAGCGGCGATCCCTATGACGGTCATCAACCCCACCTCTTTCCGGATAAGTCGGCTCTTACAACACCAGGACGCCCCAAGGCGTACTAGAAGGCGTTTGAACGGGATTCGTACACGCCAGCGAATACCCTAACATCCGGGCGGTTTGGCGGGCGTGGCACGATCGTCAATGATGATCCGAAAGGGCCCGCGCGCCCGGTAATCATCGGATGGTCGGGCTGCGATCGGGTGGTGAACCCCCGCTTCCATTCATCCGATAGCCTCTGCCGACGTGCCGCCGCCCCACCTGGCGGCCGTCCCGTGTGTACGTCGCAAGGAGTGAGTTCGTCTGCCGACCGCCATCCTCACCGGCCAGCCGGTCCCCGGCTCCACACTCGCGGACGAGCTGAAATCGCTCGGCTTCGACGTCGAGCCCGCGACCGATCCGGCACGCGCCACCGCCGCGCTGGCCGCCGTACCCGCCGACCAGCGGGTCGCGATCGTCGACAGTGAATTCGTCGGGCACCCCCACGCCCTGCGCCTGGCCCTCACCGACCCGCGCTTCGACGCCTGCGCGGTGCCGGGCGCGCTCGCCGTGCAGAGCGGCGCCCGCGCCGCGCTCGCCCGGGCCGTCGCGGCCGGCGCCGACGGCGGGGACGCGGACCCCGCTCCCTACGCCGACCGGCTCGCCGCGTCCGTCGAGGCCGCCGGCACCCCCGTCCACCGCCCCGAGCTGGGCAGCCTCGTCGCGGCCGTCCCCGCGGCGGGCGACGAGCGCCGGGCCGCCGAGGCCGCCGTGGCCGCCGTCGACGACGAGGCCGTCCGGCTGCGCACCGCCGTGAAGTCCCGCGACGGGTTCTTCACCACCTTCTTCATCAGCCCGTACTCGCGCTACATCGCCCGCTGGTGCGCGCGCCGGGGGCTGACCCCGAACCAGGTCACCACCGCCTCGCTGATCACCGCGCTGATCGCGGCGGGCTGCGCCGCCACCGGTGAGCGCGGGGGCTACGTCGCCGCGGGCGTCCTGCTCCTCGTCTCCTTCGTCCTGGACTGCACCGACGGGCAGCTCGCCCGCTACTCGCTGCAGTACTCGACGATGGGCGCCTGGCTCGACGCCACCTTCGACCGGGCGAAGGAGTACTCCTTCTACGCGGGTCTGGCGCTCGGCGCGGCCCGCGACGGGGACGACGTCTGGGCCCTGGCGCTCGGCTCGATGATCCTGATGACCTGCCGCCACGTCGTGGACTTCGCCTTCAACGAGGCCAACCACGACGCGACCGCCAACACGAGCCCCACCGCCGCGCTGTCCGACAAGCTCGACAGCGTCGGCTGGACGGTCTGGGTCCGCCGGATGATCATCCTGCCGATCGGCGAGCGCTGGGCGATGATCGCGGTCCTGACCGCCGTCACCACCCCCCGCATCGTCTTCTACGCCCTGCTCGTCGGCTGCGCCTTCGGCGCGCTTTACACCACCGCGGGCCGGGTGCTGCGCTCCCTGACCCGCAGGGCCCGGCGCACCGACCGGGCCGCTCGGGCCCTCGCCGACCTCGCCGACTCCGGCCCGCTCGCCGAGCTGGCCGGGCGGGTGGTCGGCAAGATGGCGCCCGGCGCCGGGATCGCCGCCGCCGTCATCGGATCGGTCGCCCTGGTGTGGACGGCGTGGGCGTCCGCCTTCGGAGCCCGCCAGGTCCTCGTCGCGGCCGTCTTCTACGCCGTCCTCGCGGGAGCGGCCGTCGCCCGCCCGCTGAAGGGCGCCCTCGACTGGCTCGTCCCGCCCGTCTTCCGGGCCGCCGAATACACGACGGTCCTGATCCTGGCGGCGAAGTCGGACGTCCCCGGAGCCCTTCCGGCGGCATTCGGACTGGTCGCGGCGGTCGCCTACCATCACTACGACACGGTGTACCGCATCCGCGGCGGCACCGGCGCGCCCCCGCACTGGCTGGTGCGGACGACGGGCGGCCACGAGGGCCGGGTCCTGCTGACCACGGCCCTGGCCACCGTCCTGGCGGAGCGCGCCTCGGACTTCCCCGTCGCGCTCACGGCCCTGGCCGTGTTCGTGGCACTCGTGGTGCTCGTGGAGAGCATCCGGTTCTGGGTCTCCTCGGGAGCACCCGCCGTACATGACGAAGGAGAACCAGCATGATCGGCCTTGTCCTCGCGGCCGGTGCCGGACGCCGCCTGCGTCCCTACACCGACACCCTCCCCAAGGCCCTCGTGCCCGTCGGCCCCGCAGGCGACGAGGAGAGCATCACCGTCCTCGACCTGACCCTCGGCAACTTCGCCGCGGTCGGCCTCACCGAGGTCGCCATCGTCGTCGGCTACCGCAAGGAAGCCGTCTACGAGCGCCGCGAGGCCCTGGAGGCCAAGTACGGCGTCAAGATCACGCTGATCGACAACGACAAGGCCGAGGAGTGGAACAACGCCTACTCCCTGTGGTGCGCCCGTGAGGTCCTGAAGCAGGGCGTCATCCTCGCCAACGGCGACACCGTGCACCCGGTCTCCGTCGAGCGGACCCTGCTCGCCGCCCGCGGCCAGGGCCAGAAGATCATCCTCGCCCTCGACACGGTCAAGCACCTGGCCGACGAGGAGATGAAGGTCATCACCGACGGCGAGCAGGGCGTGCGCCGGATCACCAAGCTGATGGACCCCGCCACCGCGACCGGCGAGTACATCGGCGTCACCCTGATCGAGCCGGAGGCCGCCGAGGCGCTGGCCGAGGCGCTCAAGACCACCTTCGAGCGCGACCCCGACCTCTACTACGAGGACGGCTACCAGCAGCTCGTCAACGACGGTTTCACGATCGACGTGGCCCCCATCGGCGACGTCAAGTGGGTCGAGATCGACAACCACGACGACCTCGCCAAGGGCCGGACGATCGCATGCCTGTACTGACGCGGCTCATCCCCTCGCCGGTCGTCGTCGACATCAGTCGCGGCGCCATGGACGACCTGGCCGGCCTGCTGGCCGACCAGCGGATCTCCGCGTCCGGGAAGCTGGCGATCGCGATCAGCGGCGGCTCCGGGGTGGCGCTGCGCGCCAAGCTGGAGCCCGTCCTGCCGCACGCCGACTGGTACCCGGTCGTCGACGGCACGATCGATTCCGCCGTCAAGCTGTCCGACGACATAAAGGGTCGTCGCTACGACGCCGTCGTGGGCCTGGGCGGAGGCAAGATCATCGACGTGGCGAAGTACGCCGCGGCGCGGGTCGGACTGCCCATGGTGGCCGTCGCCACGAACCTCTCGCACGACGGCATCTGCTCCCCGGTCGCCACGCTGGACAACGACAACGGCCGCGGCTCCTACGGAGTCCCCACGCCGATCGCCCTGGTCATCGACCTGGACGTGGTCCGCGACGCCCCGGTGCGGTTCGTCCGCTCCGGCATCGGCGACGCGCTGTCCAACATCTCGGCCATCGCCGACTGGGAGCTGTCGCACAAGATCACCGACGAGCCCGTCGACGGCCTGGCCGCCGCCATGGCCCGCACCGCGGGCGAAGCCGTACTGCGCCACCCCGGCGGCGTCGGCGACGACGAGTTCCTCACCGTGCTCTCCGAGTCCCTGGTGCTCACCGGCATCGCCATGTCGATCAGCGGGGACACCCGCCCGGCCTCCGGCGCCTGCCACGAGATCAGCCATGCCTTCGACCTGCTGTACCCGGGGCGCTCCGCGCTCCACGGCGAGCAGGTCGGCCTCGGCGCGGCCTTCGCGATGCACCTGCGCGGGGCCACCGAGCAGGCCGGGCTCTTCGCCGAGGTGCTGCGCCGCCACGCGCTGCCCGTGCTGCCCGAGGAGATCGGCTTCAGCGTGGACGAGTTCGTCGCGGCCGTGGAGTACGCACCCCAGACCCGCCCGGGACGTTTCACCATCCTGGAGCACCTCAACCTGTCCGCCGCCGAGATCAGGGACGCCTACTCCGACTATGCAGAGACCATCCGTAGCTGAACTCCGGCCCGTCGTTCACCCGGCGGGCGTCAAGGACCGGGTCAGCGGCGAGCACTGGGGCGGGCGCCTCTACATGCGCGAGATCTCCCTGCGCATCACCCGCCTCCTGGTCACCACCAAGGTCACGCCGAACCAGCTGACCTACGTGATGACCCTCGCCGGTGTCCTCGCCCTCCCGGCGCTGCTGCTGCCGGGCGTCTGGGGCGCCGTCCTCGGCGTGGTCATGGTCCAGCTCTACCTGCTGCTCGACTGCGTCGACGGCGAGGTGGCCCGCTGGAAGAAGCAGTTCTCGCTCTCCGGCGTCTACCTGGACCGCGTCGGCGCCTACCTGTGCGACGCCGCCGTCCTCGTCGGCTTCGGCCTGCGCGCCGCCGACCTGTGGGGCGGCGGGCGGATCGACTGGCTGTGGGCCTTCCTCGGCACCCTGGCGGCGCTCGGCGCGATCCTGATCAAGGCCGAGACCGACCTGGTCGGCGTCGCCCGGCACCAGGCCGGCAAGCCCGTGGTCAAGGACGCGGCGGCCGAGCCGCGCTCCTCCGGCATGGCGCTGGCCCGCAAGGCCGCCGCCGCGCTCAAGTTCCACCGGCTGGTCCTCGGCATCGAGGCCTCCCTGCTGATCCTGGCGCTGGCCGTCGTGGACCAGATCCGGGGCGACCTGTACTTCTCCCGGCTCGGCGTGGCCGTGCTGGCGGGCATCGCGATGCTCCAGACCGTGCTGCACCTGGTCTCCATCCTGGCCTCCAGCAGGCTCAAGTGACCGCGCCGCTGCGGCTGGGCGCCGTGATCATCACCATGGGCAACCGGCCCGACGAGCTGAAGGCGCTCCTCGACTCCGTGGCCCGGCAGGAGGGCGACCCCGTCGAGGTGGTCGTCGTGGGCCAGGGCGTACGGGTCACCGGCCTGCCCGACGGGGTCCGCACCGTCGACCTGCCGGAGAACCTGGGCATCCCCGGCGGCCGCAACGTCGGCATCGAGGCCTTCGGCCCCGGTGGCCGCGACGTGGACGCCCTGCTCTTCCTCGACGACGACGGACTGCTGGAGCGCACCGACACCGCGCAACTGTGCCGCCGGGCCTTCGCCGAGGACCCGGAACTGGGGATCGTCAGCTTCCGGATCACCGATCCGGAGAGCGGCGAGACCCAGCGCCGGCACGTGCCCCGGCTGCGCGCCTCCGACCCGATGCGCTCCTCCCGCGTGACCACCTTCCTCGGCGGCGCCAACGCCGTACGGACGAAGGTGTTCGATCAGGTCGGGGCGCTTCCCGCGGAGTTCTTCTACGCGCACGAGGAGACCGACCTGGCCTGGCGCGCGCTCGACGCGGGCTGGCTGATCGACTACCGGGCCGACATGGTGCTCCTGCACCCGAAGACGGCCCCTTCCCGGCACGCGGTCTACCACCGGATGGTGGCCCGCAACCGGGTGTGGCTGGCCCGGCGCAATCTGCCCGCCCCGCTCGTTCCCGTGTACGTCGGCGTCTGGCTGCTGCTGACGCTGGCCCGCCGCCCCTCCGCGAGCGCCCTCAAGGCGTGGTTCGGCGGGTTCAAGGAGGGCTGGGTCACCCCGTGCGGTCCCCGCCGCCCCATGAAGTGGCGGACCGTATGGCGGCTGACCAGGCTCGGTCGGCCCCCCGTCATCTGACGGCGCCGACCACCCGTCATCTGACGACAACGCCGGGTCTGGGAGCATGGGTGCCTATCCCTGGCACTCGGCGCCCCGGCCCGACGCCCCCTGCCGCATCTTGAAGACGAAAGTTTCAACTTGTGAGTGACACAACCCACGACGGCGCCCTCGCCACGAGCAGGCCGCCGTCAGCCGACGAAGGCCTCACGGCCGCGGAGCTAGCCAAGAAGTACGGCCTGTCCGTGAGCGGTGCCCGGCCCGGGCTCGGCGAGTACGTCCGGCAGCTCTGGGGACGTCGCCACTTCATCATGGCCTTCTCCCAGGCCAAGCTGATGGCCCAGTACAGCCAGGCGAAGCTCGGCCAGATCTGGCAGGTGGCGACCCCACTGCTGAACGCCGGTGTCTACCTGCTGATCTTCGGCGTGATCCTCGGCGCGTCCAAGGGCATGACCCTGAAGGAGTACATCCCCTTCCTGGTCATCGGGATCTTCGTCTTCACCTTCACCCAGAGCTCCGTGATGGCCGGGGTCCGGGCGATCTCCGGGAACCTCGGTCTGGTGCGCGCCCTGCACTTCCCGCGCGCCTCGCTGCCGATCTCCTTCTCGCTCCAGCAGCTCCAGCAGCTGCTGTACTCGATGATCGTGGTCGTCGTGATCACCATCGGGTTCGGCAACTACCCGCGGCTGTCGTGGCTGCTGGTGGTGCCCGTGCTGGTGCTCCAGTTCGTCTTCAACACCGGGCTGGCGCTGGTCTTCGCGCGGATGGGCTCGAAGACCCCCGACCTCGCCCAGCTGATGCCGTTCCTGCTGCGCACCTGGATGTACACGTCCGGCGTGATGTTCTCCATCGAGGCCTTCCTCAAGGGCAAGCCGCAGTGGATCTCGGACGTCCTGCAGTGGAACCCGGCGGCCATCTACATGGACCTCATCCGGTACGCGCTGATCGACAACTACACCGCCGCCAAGCTGCCGCCGCACGTGTGGGCCTTCGCGCTCGGCTGGGCGGTCGTCGTCGGCGGGCTGGGCTTCGTCTACTTCTGGAAGTCCGAGGAGCGTTACGGCCGTGGCTGACACCACCGTGGGGCAGGTCCCCACCGTCATCGCGGACGACGTGCACATCGTCTACCGCGTCAACACCGGCGGCGGGGGCAAGGGCAGCGCGACCGCCGCCCTGAGCAAAATAATCCGCCGCCGCAAGAACAAGGGCGACACGCCCGGGGTGCGCAAGGTGCACGCCGTGCGCGGCGTCTCCTTCACCGCGTACCGCGGCGAGGCCATCGGGCTGATCGGCTCCAACGGCTCCGGCAAGTCCACCCTGCTGCGGGCCATCGCCGGGCTGCTGCCCTGCGAGTCCGGCAAGGTCTACACCGACGGTCAGCCCTCGCTGCTCGGCGTGAACGCGGCGCTGATGAACGACCTGACCGGCGAGCGCAACGTGATGCTCGGCGGCCTCGCGATGGGCATGTCCCGCGAGGAGATCAAGGAGCGCTACGAGGGGATCGTGGACTTCTCGGGCATCAACGAAAAGGGCGACTTCATCTCCCTTCCGATGCGCACCTACTCCTCCGGCATGGCGGCCCGACTGCGCTTTTCCATCGCCGCGGCCAAGGACCACGACGTCCTGATGATCGACGAGGCGCTCGCCACCGGCGACCGGAAGTTCCAGATCCGCTCCGAGGAGCGCATCCGCGAACTGCGCAAGGAGGCCGGCACGGTCTTCCTCGTCAGCCACAGCAACAAGTCGATCCGCGACACCTGCGACCGGGTGCTCTGGCTGGAGCGCGGCGAACTCCTCATGGACGGACCGACCGAAGAGGTCGTCTCCGCCTACGAGAAGGAAACCGGGCGCTAGCCGGTATTCCCAGGGCGACACGCCGAAGGCCCCCGCCGTGCTGAGCGGCCGGGGCCTTCGGCGTGTCGGGGCGCGGTCGGGGCGGACTCGCGATGTCCTCTTCCCACCGGCTTCCGCGGGGGCGCGCGGTGGTGATATTTCCCCCGCTGTGACATCTCGTAATGGGGCGAATACCCGATAGGCCCCGGCGCCGTTGTACAACGTAAGCTGGACCGGTCCTGAATCGCGGTATGCGGGCCGGATTCCCCGCAGGTGAACGGCCCGGCGCACCCCGGGTAAAGTCCGGCGGCGTGTCCGAAATAGGATGTATTGGGTCGGCAGTGTAGAACGGGAGTTGTGACGGCAATGGCTACGGGAATTCTCCGGCCCCCAGGCGTTTTGGCCGTCCCCGCCCCGGGCGGCGGGCGGTGACCCCGGGGCAGCGCACCCGTCCCCGGGAGGACGCCGACCCCGCGCGCGCCACCCTCCGCAAGGCCGCCGCGGAGAACTTCCCCGTCGCGCCCGCCTTCCTGCCCCGCGCCTGGCGCGACGGCCTGACCGCGGTCTACGGCTACGCCCGCCTGGTGGACGACATCGGCGACGGCGACCTCGCCCCCGGTGGCCGCGACGCCGTGCTGCTGGGCCTGGACCCCGAACAGGTGGACGACCGGCTCGCCATGCTGGACGCCTTCGAGGCCGACCTGCACCGGGTCTTCGCCTCCTCGGGCGAAGGCCCGCGCCACCCGCTGCTCCGGGCCCTGCGGCCCGTCGTGCGCGCGCACGGGCTCACCCCCGAACCCTTCCTCGGGCTCCTCGAAGCCAACCGGCAGGACCAGCGCGTGGCGCGCTACGCGACGTACGAGGACCTGCTCGCCTACTGCGAACTGTCCGCCAACCCGGTCGGCCGCCTCGTGCTCTCCCTCACCGGGACCAGCACCCCCGAACGCGTGCGCCGTTCCGACGAGATCTGCACCGCCCTGCAGATCGTCGAACACCTCCAGGACATCACCGAGGACCTGGACCGGGACCGGATCTACCTCCCGGCCCAGGACATGCGCCGCTTCCGCGTCACCGAGGCCGACCTGCGCGCCCCGGTCGCGAACGCGTCCGTCCGCTCCCTGGTCGCGTTCGAATCCGAACGCGCCCGCCGGCTGCTGAATGAAGGCACCCCCCTGGTGGGTAGCGTGCACGGCAGACTCCGGGTGCTGCTCGCGGGCTTCGTGGGAGGCGGGCGCGCCGCCCTGAACGCCGTGGCAGCCGCCGGATTCGACGTGGCACCCGGCCCGCCCAAGCCCACCAAGAGCGGCCTGCTCCGCGAGGTGGCCGCCGTCCTGCGCACAGCGCCGAGAAAGAGGTGAGCCCGAACGTGGAGGGCCCCACGCACGCGTCCGCACCGTCCGCCCCGTCGGCACCGGTACTCGCCGCCTACAGCTACTGCGAAGCCGTCACCGGCTCCCAGGCGCGCAACTTCGCGTACGGCATCAGGCTGCTGCCCACCGACAAGCGGCAGGCGATGTCCGCGCTGTACGCCTTCTCCCGGCGCGTCGACGACATCGGTGACGGGACGCTCCCGCCCGAAGCCAAGTTCGCCCGGCTGGAGGAGACCCGCGCCCTGCTCGCCCGGGTCATCGACGGCGCCGTCGACGAGGACGACACCGACCCGGTCGCCGTCGCCCTCGCCCACGCCGCCCGCCGCTTCCCCATCCCCCTCGGCGGCCTCGACGAACTCATCGACGGCGTCCTGATGGACGTCCGCGGCGAGAGCTACGAGACCTGGGACGACCTCAAGGTCTACTGCCGCTGCGTCGCGGGCGCCATCGGCCGGCTCTCCCTCGGCGTGTTCGGCACGACGCCCGGCGCGCCGGACGCCGCACGCGCGGGCGAGTACGCCGACACCCTCGGCCTCGCCCTGCAACTCACCAACATCCTCAGGGACGTTCGCGAGGACGCGGGCAACGGGCGGACCTACCTGCCCGCCGAGGACCTCGCCAAGTTCGGCTGCTCCGACGGCTTCCACAGCGACCGGGCCCCCGCCGGAGCGGACTTCGCCGGACTCGTCCACCACGAAGTGCGCCGCGCCCGCGCCCTGTTCGTCGAGGGCTACCGGCTGCTGCCCATGCTCGACCGGCGCAGCGGCGCCTGCGTCGCCGCCATGGCCGGGATCTACCGGCGCCTGCTCGACCGGATCGAGCGCGAACCCGAAGCGGTGCTGCGCGGGCGCGTCTCGCTGCCCGCGCGCGAAAAAGCGTACGTCGCCGTGCGCGGCCTCTCGGGCCTCGACGCCCGGACCATCTCGCGCCAGAGCACCCGGAGGCGGCCCTGATGCGAACCGGCGCAACCCCGAGCGGCGCCCCGGCGTCTGTCGGGGCGAACAAGGAGGATCAATGACCGCGGACCGAGCGGTGGTCATCGGGGGCGGCCTCGCCGGAGTGAGCGCCGCGCTCCAGCTCGCCGACGCCGGCATGCGCGTGACGCTGCTGGAAGGCCGCCCCCGGCTCGGCGGGCTCGCCTTCTCCTTCAAGCGCGGCGACCTCGACGTCGACAACGGCCAGCACGTCTACCTGCGCTGCTGCACCGCCTACCGCTGGTTCCTGGACCGGATCGACGGCGCCGACCTCGCCCCGCTCCAGGACCGGCTCGACGTACCCGTCCTCGACGTCGCGCACCCCGGCGGGCCCCGACTGGGCCGACTGCGCCGCAGCGCCCTGCCCGTCCCCCTGCACCTCGCCGCGTCGCTGGCCCGGTACCCGCACCTCTCCCTCGCCGAGCGGGCGAGCGTGGGACGGGCGGCCCTCGCGCTGCGCCGCCTCGACCCGGCCGACCCGGCGCTCGACGGGCTGGACTTCGCGACCTGGCTCGGCCGCTACGGACAGTCCCCGCGGGCCATCGAGGCCCTGTGGGACCTCGTCGGCATCGCCACCCTGAACGCCACCGCCGCACAGTCCTCGCTCGGACTGGCCGCCATGGTCTTCAAGACCGGACTGCTCTCCGAGAACGGCGCGGCCGACATCGGCTGGGCCCGGGTACCGCTCGGCGAACTCCACGACACCCTCGCCCGCAAGGCCCTCGACGCGGCCGGCGTCCGCACCGAACTGCGCGCCCGCGTCACCGACATCACCCGCACCGCGGAAGGCGGTTGGAGCGTCGACACCGAGGACCGGAGCATCGACGCGGACACCGTCGTGCTCGCCGTCCCGCAGCGCGAGGCCCACGGCCTGCTGCCCCCCGGCGCCCTCGAGGACCCCGACAAGCTCCTCGACATCGGCACCGCCCCCATCCTCAACGTCCACGTCGTCTACGACCGCAAGGTGCTCAAGCAGCCCTTCTTCGCGGCGCTCGGCTCCCCGGTCCAGTGGGTCTTCGACCGGACCGACAGCTCCGGCCTGGCCGACGGCGGCCAGTACCTGGCCCTGTCCCAGTCCGTCGCCCAGGACGACATCGACGAACCCGTCTCGGTGCTGCGCGCGAAGTACCTGCCCGAGCTGGAGCGGCTGCTGCCCGCCGCCCGCGGCGCCAAGGTCCGCGACTTCTTCGTCACCCGGGAGCGGACGGCCACGTTCGCCCCCACGCCCGGCGTCGGCAGGCTGCGACCGGCGGCCCGCACCGACGCGCCCGGGCTCTACCTGGCCGGCGCGTGGACCGCCACCGGCTGGCCCGCCACGATGGAGAGCGCCGTACGGAGCGGACTGAACGCGGCCCACGCCGCGCTCGCCGCCCTCGGCCGCCCCCGCGAACACCCGCTGCAGGAGGCGGCATGACGATCACCAGCACGACCGGTACCGCACGTACAGGAACCAGAGGAGAGCCAGTGAACCCGGGGAACCCGGCTGTCGGGAGCGCCGAGCAGGCCGAGGGCGCAGCGAGCGCCGCGGGCGCGGCCCGCGGCGGAGCGGAGCGCACGGACACCGTCGCGCTCCTGGAGCGCGGTCGCACCCTGTCGACTCCCGTCCTGCGCGCGGCGGTCGAGCGGCTCGCACCGCCCATGGACACCGTCGCCGCCTACCACTTCGGCTGGATCGACGCCCAGGGCAACCCGGCCGACGGCGACGGCGGCAAGGCCGTGCGCCCCGCGCTCGCGCTGCTCTCCGCCGAGGCGGCGGGCGCGGCGGCCGAGGTCGGCGTCCCCGGCGCGGTCGCCGTCGAGCTGGTGCACAACTTCTCCCTGCTGCACGACGACCTGATGGACGGCGACGAGCAGCGCCGCCACCGCGACACCGTGTGGAAGGTGCACGGCCCGGCCCTGGCGATCCTGGTGGGCGACGCGCTGTTCGCGCTCGCCAACGAGCTGCTGCTGGAACTGGGCACCGTCGAGGCCGGGCGGGCGGCGCTGCGACTGACCACCGCCAGCCGCAAGCTGATCGACGGTCAGGCCCAGGACATCTCCTACGAGCACCGCGAGCGCGTCAGCGTCGAGGAGTGCCTGGAGATGGAGGGCAACAAGACCGGCGCGCTGCTCGCCTGCGCGGTCTCCATCGGCGCGGTGCTCGGCGGCGCCGACGACCGTACGGCCGACAAGCTGGAGGAGTACGGCTACCACCTCGGCCTCGCCTTCCAGGCCGTCGACGACCTGCTCGGCATCTGGGGCGACCCCGAGTCCACGGGCAAGCAGACCTGGAGCGACCTGCGCCAGCGCAAGAAGTCCCTGCCCGTGGTCGCCGCGCTCGCCGCGGGCGGCCCGGCCTCCCAGGAGCTGGCCGAACTCCTCGCCGCGGATGCGAAGAGCAACGACTTCGAGAACTTCTCGGAGGAGGAGTTCGCGGCCCGCGCCGCGCTCATCGAGGCGGCGGGCGGTCGCCAGTGGACCGCGGACGAGGCGCGCCGCCAGCACGTGATCGCCGTCAAGGCGCTCGACGACGTGGACATGCCGCAGCAGGTGCGCGACCAGCTCGTCGCCCTCGCCGACTTCGTCGTCGTGCGCAAGAGGTGATCGCCACCCGAACGCGGATATGACGCGCAAGTCGCCGGCCGGAGCCGCTTCCCACGGGTAGCGCGCACCGGCCGACGGCGGACCCCAGCACAGCAGAGGACACTGCCACGTAAGGGGAAGTCATGACAGCGACGACCGACGGCGGTGCCGGGGACTGCGGCACCGACTCGGACAGCGACACCGCACCACCGCCGTGCCCGGAGCGCGGCGCACCGCCGGGCCCCGCACGCGCCGGGGCCCGGGCCACCGACGAGCGCGTCCGGGAGGCCGCGGACCGGGCCACCCGCAACCTGCTGGACCGCCAGGACCCCGAGGGCTGGTGGAAGGGCGACCTGGAGACCAACGTCACCATGGACGCCGAGGACCTGTTCCTGCGGCAGTTCCTGGGCGTCCAGGACGAGGCCACCACCCGGGCGGCCGGCCTGTTCATCCGCGGCGAGCAGGGCCCCGACGGCACCTGGGCCACCTTCCACGGCGGCCCGTCGGACCTGTCCGCGACCATCGAGGCGTACGTCGCCCTGCGCCTGGCCGGGGACGATCCGGACGAGGCGCACATGGCCCGCGCCTCGGCCTGGATCCGGGCCCACGGCGGGATCGCGGCCGCCCGGGTGTTCACCCGGATCTGGCTCGCCCTGTTCGGCTGGTGGAGCTGGGACCACCTGCCCGAACTCCCGCCCGAGCTGGTGTTCCTGCCCAAGTGGGTGCCGCTCAACATCTACGACTTCGGCTGCTGGGCCCGCCAGACCATCGTGCCGCTCACGATCGTCTCCGCCCAGCGGCCGGTCCGCCCCGCGCCCTTCGCCCTCGACGAACTGCACGCCGACGCGCGGGACCCGTATCCCGCGCGGCAGTTGGCCCGCCTGGCCAGTTGGGACGGCGCCTTCCAGCGCATGGACCGGGCCCTGCACCTCTACCGCCGGTTCGCGCCGCGCCGGTTGCGCAAGGCCGCCATGGCCGCGGCCGCCCGCTGGATCATCGAACGCCAGGAGAACGACGGCTGTTGGGGCGGCATCCAACCGCCCGCCGTGTACTCCGTCATCGCGCTGCACCTGCTCGGCTACGACCTGCGCCACCCGGTGATGCGCGCGGGGCTGGAGTCCCTCGACCGGTTCGCCGTGTGGCGCGAGGACGGGGCGCGGATGATCGAGGCCTGCCAGTCCCCGGTCTGGGACACCTGCCTCGCCGCGATCGCGCTCGCCGACGCGGGACTCGCGCCCGATCACCCCGCCCTGGTCAAGGCCGCCGACTGGATGCTCGGCGAGGAGATCGTCCGCAGCGGCGACTGGGCCGTCAAACGCCCGGGACTGGCCCCCGGGGGTTGGGCGTTCGAGTTCCACAACGACAACTACCCCGACATCGACGACACCGCCGAGGTCGTGCTCGCCCTGCGTCGGATCCGCCACCCGGACCCCGCGCGGCTGGAGGCGGCCGTGGCCCGCGGGGTGTCCTGGAACCTCGGCATGCAGTCCCGCAACGGGGCCTGGGGCGCCTTCGACGCCGACAACACCAGCGTGCTGCCCAACCGGCTGCCCTTCTGCGACTTCGGCGAGGTCATCGACCCGCCCTCGGCCGACGTCACCGCCCACGTCGTGGAGATGCTCGCCGTCGAGGGCAGGTCGGGCGATCCCCGCACCCGGCGCGGCATCGACTGGTTGCTCGCCGAACAGGAGCCCGGCGGGGCCTGGTTCGGCCGCTGGGGCACCAACTACGTCTACGGCACGGGGTCGGTGGTCCCCGCGCTCACCGCCGCCGGGACCCCGCTCGGCCATCCCGCGATCCGGCGCGCGGTGGCCTGGCTGGAGACCGTACAGAACGAGGACGGGGGCTGGGGCGAGGACCAGCGCTCCTACCAGGACCCCTCCTGGGCGGGGCGCGGCGCCTCCACCGCCTCGCAGACCGCGTGGGCGCTGATGGCCCTGCTCTCGGCCGGGGAGCGCGAGACCGGGGCCGTGCGGCGCGGGATCGCCTACCTGGTGGAGACCCAGCGGGCCGACGGCTCCTGGGACGAGCCCTACTTCACCGGCACCGGCTTCCCCTGGGACTTCTCCATCAACTACCACCTCTACCGGCAGGTGTTCCCCCTGACCGCACTCGGCCGCTACCTGTACGGCGAGCCCTTCGCCGACGGCGCGGCCGCCCGCGCGGGGGGCGGGGCGGCCACGGCCCCGGCCGTCGCGGACGGGGAACCCCGATGACCGCGGCCCGGGCCGTCGGGCCCGAGACCGGACCGCGGGCCCCCCTCCTGATCGCCTGCGCCCTGCGCATCGAGGAGCTGGCCCTGCGCAGCGGCCGCCACCGCGGCGCGCCCGGCGGGTACGCCGTCCTGCGCAGCGGCATGGGGCCGCGCGCCGCCGAGCGGGCCGTGGCCCGCTCGCTGGAGGCACCCCGGATGCGCGGGGCGGCGGTCCTCGCCACCGGCTTCTGCGCCGGGCTCGTCCCCGGCATGCACCCCGGCGACCTGGTGGTCGCCGAGGAGACCCGGGACCCGCGCGGAGCCGTCGCATGCGTCGCCACCGAGCGCCTCGCCGAGGCGCTCGCCCGGGCGGCACCCGGCCGGACCGTCCACACCGGCCCCCTGATCGGCTCCGACCACGTCGTCCGCGGCCAGGAGCGCGCCCACCTGCGCGCCACCGGCGCCATCGCGGTCGACATGGAATCGGCTGCCACCCTCTGGACCGCCGCCCACACCGGCGACGTCACCGGGCCGCGCCCGGTTGCCGCCGTCCGGGTGATCGTGGACGCTCCGGAGCATGAGCTGGTCCGAATCGGCACCGTACGCGGTGGAATATCGGCTTTCCGTGTATTGCGTGCCGTACTGCCCGCATTTTATGAATGGCACCGTTCTTCGCTGCTCCCCAGGAGGTGAGCCAGATGGCCATGCCGTTGCGACAGTCCATCAGGGTCGGGACGTATCTCATCGAACAGAAGCTCCGCAAGCGGGAGAAGTTCCCGCTGATCGTCGAGCTGGAGCCGCTCTACGCCTGCAACCTGGCCTGCGAGGGGTGCGGGAAGATCCAGCACCCGGCCGGGGTGCTCAAGCAGCGCATGCCGGTGGCCCAGGCGGTCGGCGCCGTACTGGAGTCCGGCGCCCCCATGGTGTCGATCGCGGGCGGCGAGCCCTTGATGCACCCGCAGATCCACGAGATCGTGCGCCAGTTGGTGGCGAAGCGGAAGTACGTGTTCCTCTGCACCAACGCGATGCTGCTCCGCAAGAAGATGGCGAAGTTCACCCCCTCGCCCTACTTCGCGTTCGCCGTCCACATCGACGGCCTGCGCGAACGGCACGACGAATCCGTCGCGAAGGAAGGGGTCTTCGACGAGGCGGTCGAGGCCATCAAGGAGGCGAAGAGGCGCGGGTTCCGGGTGACCACGAACTCCACCTTCTTCAACACCGACACCCCGCAGACCATCATCGAGGTGCTCAACTACCTCAATGACGACCTCCAGGTCGACGAGATGATGATCTCGCCCGCCTACGCCTACGAAAAGGCCCCCGACCAGGAGCACTTCCTGGGCGTGGAACAGACCCGGGAACTCTTCCGCAAGGCGTTCTCGGGCGGCAACCGCGCCCGCTGGCGGTTGAACCACTCGCCGCTCTTCCTGGACTTCCTGGAAGGCAAGGCCGATTTCCCCTGCACCGCGTGGGCCATTCCCAACTACTCGCTCTTCGGCTGGCAGCGCCCCTGCTATCTGATGAGCGACGGGTACGTGCCGACGTACCGGGAACTGATCGAGGACACCGACTGGAGCAAGTACGGCCGCGGAAAGGACCCGCGCTGCGCGAATTGCATGGCGCACTGCGGGTACGAACCGACCGCCGTCCTCGCCACCATGGGCTCGCTGAAGGAATCGCTGCGGGCGGCCCGGGAGACGGTGGGGGGCAACCGGGAGAAGCGGCCGTGACGGCGGCCACGGGGGGCCCGGGCAAGGAGTTCGACCTGGGCTCCCTGCTGGCCGAGCGGGGCGGCGAGCGCTACGAACTGCACGCGCGCCACCTCAACCACCAGCTGCCGCGGATGCTCCACACCATCGGCTTCGACAAGGTGTACGAGCGGGCCGAGGGCGCCCACTTCTGGGACGCCGAGGGCAACGACTACCTCGACATGCTGGCGGGCTTCGGCGTGATGGGGCTGGGCCGCCACCACCCCGTCGTCCGGCGGGCGCTGCACGACGTGCTCGACGCGCAGCTCGCCGATCTCACCCGCTTCGACTGCCCGCCGCTGCCCGGGCTGCTGGCGGAGAAGCTGCTGGCCCACAGCCCCCACCTGGACCGGGTCTTCTTCGGCAACAGCGGCACCGAGGCCGTGGAGACCGCGCTCAAGTTCGCCCGCTTCGCCACGGGCCGGCCCAGGATCCTGTACTGCGACCACGCCTTCCACGGGCTCACCACCGGCTCGCTGTCGGTGAACGGGGAGGCGGGCTTCCGGGACGGGTTCGCGCCCCTGCTGCCCGACACGAAGATCGCGCTCGGGGATCTGGCGGCCCTGGAGCGCGAACTGGCGCGCGGTGACGTGGCCGCCTTCGTCGTCGAACCGATCCAGGGCAAGGGGGTCCTCCAGGCCCCGCCCGGCTTCCTGCGCGCCGCGCAGGAGCTGCTGCACCGGCACAAGGCGCTGCTCATCGCGGACGAGGTGCAGACCGGCCTCGGCCGGACCGGGGAGTTCTACGCCTACCAGCACGAGCCGGGGGTGGAACCGGACCTGGTCTGCGTGGCCAAGGCGCTGTCGGGCGGCTACGTGCCGGTCGGGGCGACCCTGGGCAAGGACTGGATCTTCAAGAAGGTCTACTCGTCCATGGACCGGGTGCTCGTGCACTCGGCCAGCTTCGGTGCCAACGCGCAGGCGATGGCGGCCGGGCTCGCGGTGCTCTCCGTCATGGAGGACGAGTCGGTGGTGGCGAACGCCCGCGCCATGGGCGACCTGCTGCGCGGGCGGCTCGCGGCGATGGTGGACGAGTACGAGCTGCTCCACGAGGTGCGCGGCCGGGGGCTGATGATCGGCATCGAGTTCGGCCGCCCGTCCTCGCTCGGGCTGCGCAGCCGGTGGACCATGCTCCAGGCGGCCCGCAAGGGGCTCTTCGCGCAGATGGTCGTCGTGCCGCTGCTCCAGAAGCACCGGATCCTGACCCAGGTCTCCGGCGACCACCTGGAGGTGATCAAGCTGATCCCGCCGCTGATCGTGGACGAGGCGGACGTGGACCGCTTCGTGGGCGCCTTCCGGGAGGTCATGGACGACGCCCACGGCGGGGGCTCCTTGATGTGGGACTTCGGCAGGACCCTGGTCAAGCAGGCCGTCGCGAACCGCTGACGGCCGGGCCCGGCCGGTCAGGCCGGTGACTCGAGGTACTGGTCGCGCAGCCGGTCGAGGGTCTCGGGCGTGAGCCCGAGGCCCTCGGCGAGGTAGCGGTCGAGGCTGCCCCAGATCTCCTCCAGGGTGTCGAAGGCCGCGATCAGGTACTCGGCGCGCGCGTCGAAGAGCGGGGCGAGCAGCTCCATCACCTCGGGGGAGCGGGCCTCGGCGGACTCGCTGCTGCGGCGCACCTTGTAGCGCCGGTGCGGGGCGTTCGACTCCAGGTAGTCCGCCACGATCGCCTCGCGCTCGACGCCGAGCGCGAGCAGGGTGACGGCGATCGACAGGCCGGCCCGGTCCTTCCCGGCCGCGCAGTGCATCAGCACCGGCACCTGGTCCTGGACGAGCGCCTGGACGACCTGGCGGTGCTCCGCGGTGCGGTTCGTGACGATCTCCCGGTAGGAGTTGGCCATCCGCAGCGCGGCCTTGCCCTCGCCGAGGACCTGGCGCAGCTGGTCGAGGTCGCCGTCGCGCACCATCCGCCAGAACTCCGTGCCGTCCGCCGGGTCGGAGAGCGGGAGGTTGACGTTGCGCACCCCGGGCAGCTCGACGTCCGGGCCTTCGAGCGCGTGGTCGGCGGCGTTGCGGAAGTCGAAGATGGTGTGGAGCCCGAGCGAGGCGAGGAATTCCGTATCGGTTTCGGTGGCATGTGCCAGATGTCCGCTTCGGAAGACCTGTCCCGCTCTGACCCTCCGTCCGTCCGTGGTCGGGAGTCCGCCCACGTCACGGAAGTTGCGCACTCCGGTCAGCTGCGGCTCCGTGGACGGGGCCTGGGGTATCTGCTGGGTCACGGGGACTCCTCCGTATCGTCGCGGCATGTCCGAATTACACTAGTTGAGCGCAACTTGCCATAAGGGACGGGGAGATCGGATCGCCCCCGTGAGCAGGATCATACGGTCACCGTGAGTGTGTGATCACGAAAGTCGAATTCCCTTGTGGGGACGGTCGTTGCCGCGGCGGATTCGACGGAGGGTGACCGGAATTCCGTCGATCCCTCACCCGGGCCTTTCCTGCGGGGAATTCGCGGCTTGTTCCGGGGGGCCGGACGGAATACCTTTCGCGTCGACCCGGATGGACCGCCTAATCCTGCCACCATCCGAAACCGCACCCGACGATCCACACGCCCGGCAGGAGCGGGGGAACCAGGTAAGCCGCCGTCACCGGAATGGATCTTTTCCTCCGGACGGCTCGGGGTGAAGCCGTACGCGTACGGCCGGACATCTCCAGTCCGAACCCGACAGCTCACCTCGCAGGCGACGGAGAGGAATTCGCCATGCCCGCAAAGGGAAAGCACCGCCGCCCGAAGTCCAGCCCGATAGCCCGCGGACTCGTCGTCGCGGGCACCGGGAGCGCGGCGCTCGCGCTGCCGCTGATGGGTGCCACTGGCGCGCACGCCACGACCGTCGGGGCGGCCTCGACCGCCCCGACGGCGGGCGCGGCCACCGCCGTTGCGACCCAGGCGCCGCCGGTCCAGGCGCCGGTCGCCGCGCCGCGGACCTCCTCGGTCTACACCGTGGTCCCGGGCGACTACCTCTCGAAGATCGCCGCGGAGCGGCACCTGAGCGGCGGCTGGCAGCAGGTGTACGCGGACAACCGCGAGGCCGTCGGCTCCGACCCCTCGCTGATCCACCCGGGGTTGAAGCTGACCCTGGGGGAGCCGGCTCCGGCCGAGCAGCGGGAGCAGGCCCCGGCCGCGACCGCGGCCGAGGAGTCCGCCCCGGCGGCGGACGCGGGATCGGACACGGGGGCGGACGAGAGCGCGGGCGACGAGGGTACGAGCGACGAGGGTACGAGCGGCAAGCCCGCGCGGGCCTCCGGTAGCGGTACGGGCAAGGGCTCCGGTGCGGGCACCGCCTCGGCCTCCGGCTTCGTCGCCCCGGTCTCCGCCTCCATCACCACCCAGTACCGGGCGAGCGGCAGCATGTGGTCCAGCGGCCACCACACCGGTGTCGACTTCGCCGTGGGCACCGGCACCACCGTCCGCGCCGTGGGCGCGGGCACCGTGGTCTCGGCGGGCTGGGGCGGCGCGTACGGCAACGAGGTCGTCATCCGGCACGCGGACGGCCGCTACTCGCAGTACGGCCACCTGTCCCAGCTGTCGGTGTCGGTCGGCCAGGGCGTCGGCGCGGGCCAGAGCATCGGCCTGTCCGGGGCCACGGGCAACGTCACCGGTCCGCACCTGCACTTCGAGATCCGCACGGGCGCCGGCTACGGCACGGACGTCGACCCGCTGGCCTACCTGCGCTCGAAGGGCGTGAACGTCTGACCGGCGACAGCCGTTCGGCACGAGGAGGGGCCGGGACCCGAGGGGGGTCCCGGCCCCTCTTTCATGTACCTGACATGTGTACCTGGCGCAGGCCTCACTTATTCCTTACCTACCGGGTGGTATAGATCACGGTCCGTCAAGGGGTGGCTACGGTGGCGTAGGTCACGCCCTGGGGTGAAGGATGTCTTCTCGTGGCAGCGACGACAGCGATGACGACGAAGACGACGACGAAGACGACGAAGACGAAGACGAAGACGATGAAGACGGCATTCCAGGGCTACGGCTCGTACGCGGCGATCGGCGACAGCTTCACCGAGGGCGTGGGGGACCCGGGCCCGGGGGAGATCTTCGTCGGCTGGGCCGACCGGCTCGCGGTGCTCCTGGCCGATCAGCGCGACGAGCACGACTTCCGGTACGCCAACCTCGCCGTGCGGGGCAAGCTCCTGGACCAGATCGTGGCGGAGCAGGTGCCGCGGGCCAAGGAGCTGGCGCCCGACCTGGTCACCTTCTGCGCCGGGGGCAACGACATCATCCGGCCCGGGAGCGACCCCGATGACGTGGCGGAGCGCTTCGAGGCGGCCCTGGCCGACCTCGTCGGGTCCGTCGGCCAGGTGATGATCACCACCGGCTTCGACACCCGTGACGTGCCGGTGCTCAAGCACATCCGCGGCAAGGTGGCGACGTACTCGGCGCACGTGCGGTCCATCGCCGACCGCTACGGGTGCCCGGTGCTCGACCTCTGGTCGCTGAAGTCCGTCCAGGACCGGCGGGCCTGGGACGACGACCGGCTGCACCTCTCGCCCGAGGGCCACACCCGGGTCGCGCTGCGCGCCGCCCAGGTGCTGGGGCTGGACGTGCCCGCCGACCCGGACCAGCCGTGGCCCCCGCAGCAGCCGCGCGGCTCGGCCGAGGTGACCCGGGACAACATCCAGTGGGCGCGGGAGTACCTCGTGCCGTGGATCGGCCGACGCCTGCGCGGCGAGTCCTCCGGCGACCACATGGAGGCGAAGCGGCCGGACCTCCTGCCGCTGTGACGGGGCCGGGCGGGGGACAGGAGGCCGACGGGCGGGAAGCGGAATCCTTCGGGGCCGGTGCGCGTTGGCATGGTGGTAGCACGTACCACCCGCCCCGCCCACTTCCTCTCTGGAGGCGCCTTGACCGGCTCCGGCCCCGGCTCCCGTCCCTTGCGTCCACGGCTGCGCGCCATGCGGCCCGAAGCCTTCGGCGCGGATCCGTCCGGCGCTCGGCTGGAGCGGATCCTGCGCTCGCCGAACTTCGCCGACGGCGTCTTCCAGAATCCGGTCGGGGCCAGGACCAGGCCCTCCGGCTCGATGCTGGAGTTCGCCAAGATCTACTTCCACAAGGAACAGCGCGTCCGGCGCAATCCCGGCGCGCCGGTCCCGGTGCATCCGACCACGCTGGCCGACCTGGCGAAGCCCCCGGTCAGCGGCCTGCGACTGACCTGGATGGGGCACTCCAGCGTCCTCGCGGAGATCGACGGCCGCCGGGTGCTGTTCGACCCGGTGTGGGGTGAGCGCTGCTCTCCCTTCCCCTTCGCCGGGCCCAAGCGGCTGCACCCCGTGCCGGTCCCGCTGGCCGCGCTCGGGCCGGTCGACGTCGTGGTCATCTCGCACGACCACTACGACCACCTCGACCTGCCGACGATCAAGGCCCTGGCCCGTACGGACACGGTCTTCGCCGTCCCGCTCGGCGTCGGCGCGCACCTGGAGCACTGGGGCGTCCCGGCCGACCGGCTGCGCGAACTGGACTGGAACGAGACCACCAAGGTCGCCGGGCTGTCGCTGACCGCCACCCCCGCACGCCACTTCTGCGGACGCGGCCTGCGCAACCAGCAGTACACGCTGTGGGCGTCCTGGGTCGTCGCCGGCGACGAGCACCGGATCTTCCACAGCGGTGACACGGGCTACTTCCCCGGCTTCGAGGAGATCGGCGCCGCGCACGGCCCCTTCGACGCGACGATGATCCAGATCGGCGCCTACTCGGAGTACTGGCCGGACATCCACATGACCCCGGAGGAGGGCATGAGGGCCCACCTCGACCTCCAGGGCGGCGCCCCGCACGGCACGATGCTGCCGATCCACTGGGGCACCTTCAACCTGGCCCCGCACCCGTGGGACGAGCCGGGCGAGGGCACCCTGTCGGCCGCGGGCCGGGCGGGCGCGGCGATCGCGCTGCCGGTACCGGGCAGACCGTTCGAGCCGGGAGCGCCGGACGCCCCGGCCGAGCCGTGGTGGCGCCCGTTCGTCTCGACCCCGGCTCCGACCGCCGGCCCCGGGGCCGCGCCGGTGTCCGCGGCGGCGACGTCCCCCGCCCGCACGGCGCCGCCCGCCGCGGGCCCGAAGGTGAGCGAAGGCCCGAAGGCGAACGAGGGCCCGAAGGCGAACGAGGAGCCGGAGGCCGTGGGGACCTGACGGGTACCCGACCCGCGGGTCGGGCCGGACCGGTCCGCGGGCGTCGAAGGTCGGTGGGGCGGGGGGCTCGCGCGGTGGCGGGGGGCGCTGGGGCGGCGCCCGAAGGGGTATTCGGGCTGTCGTGCGAGCGCTCCTTCCGGAGCGGGACGCACCCCGGTGAAGTTCCCCAACTGGCCGCCTGCGGCAGGAGGGCGCGGTCTAGCGTGGGTACCCGGTGATCAACACCGGGTCCCGGTACCGCGGGGGCCCGGGCCCCCGTACCGTACCGAGGACGCCGATGTCCGGACTCCGCGCCGCCCGCCCCCGCCACTCCCCGTCGAGACACGCCGTCACCGGTCCGGCCCGGCAGATACGGCCCCAGCTGATCAGGGCCGCCGTACTCCCCACCCTCGCCGCCGGTCTCAGCGGCGCCGCGGCGGTGATCTTCACCCTCCAGCTCGGCGGTGGCGCGGGAGCGCGCGACGCCCGGCTCTGGCCGGTGCTCACCGGGTGCGCCCTCCTGGTCGTCGGCGCGCTCGCCGCCGCCCTGCTCGGCGCCCAGCGCGCGGGGAAGGCCGTACGGGACCGTTGCGAAGCGCTGCGCCGGTCCAGCGTGCGCGGCCGCCAGGAGCTCGGGACGGTCGCGGACCGGCTGGAGCGCGGGGAGACCCCGCCCCGCCCGCCGCGCGGCGGCGCCGGGGGTCCGGCGGTCGCGGGAAGCGGCCCCGGTCACGAACACGTGGACGAATTCTGGTTGCTGTCCCAGGAGTTGCGCGGCGCCCGGGAACAGGCGCACGCCACGCTGGTGCGGCTGGCCGGACCCGCGGCGCCCTCCGACAGCGACCAGAAGGTCGAGGTCTTCGTGAACCTCGCGCGCCGCCTCCAGTCGCTGGTGCACCGCGAGATCTCGCTGCTCGACGACCTCGAGGACACGGTCGAGGATCCGGACCTGCTCAGGGAGCTGTTCCACGTCGACCACCTCGCCACCAGGATCCGGCGCCACGCGGAGAACCTCGCGGTGCTCGGCGGCGCCGCTTCCCGACGGCAGTGGACCCGCCCGATCGACCTCAGCGAGGTGCTGCGGTCCGCGGTGGCGGAGGTCGAGCAGTACACCCGGGTGAAGGTGGTGCCGCCGGGGGGCGGCACGGTGCGCGGGCACGCCGTCGCCGACGTGGTGCACCTGCTGGCCGAACTCGTCGAGAACGCCACGGTGTTCTCCGCCCCCGACACCGATGTCGTGGTGCGCGCCGAGCGGGTCACCGCCGGGATCGCGGTCGAGGTCGAGGACCGCGGCCTCGGCATGCCGCCCGAGGAGCAGCGCCGGATGAACGCGCTGCTCGGCGACCCCGATCAGATCAACGTCCGGCGGCTGCTGGCGGACGGGCGGATCGGCCTGTTCGTGGTCTCGGCGCTGGCCCGCAGGCACGGGATCGCCGTCGAGTTGAAGTCCAACATCTACGGCGGGGTGCTCGCCGTACTGGTGCTGCCGCAGGAGCTGTTGGGCGCGGAGGCGCCGAGCGCGGCCGATGCGGCGGGGGGCTCGCGGGCCACCTCGTGGGGGACGGGCGGGACCGCGTACGCGCCCGCGCTGGAGCCCGTACGGACGACCGCGGCGGTGCCGCTCGCGCTCCCGATCCCGGATCCGCTCCTCGAGCCGCTCCCGGATCCGCTCCCGCACCCGCGCCCGCTTTCGGAGGCGGCGGTCGTGTCCGCGCAGGAGCAGGAGCAGGAGCAGGAGCGGGAGCCGCAGCCGGACCCGGAGTTGGAGCCCGAGCCCGAGCTGGAGCCGGTGCTCGAGCTGGTGGTGGAACCGGCGGTCGAGGCCGAGCGGCGGCCCGAACCGGCGCCGTTCCCCATGGTGTCGGTCCCGGTCACGGGCATCGCCGCCGTGGTGCCCGCCGCCCGGGGCGGGAGCGGCCGCCCGCCGCTGCCCCGGCGCCGTGCCCAGGAGCACCTCGCGCCGCAGCTGCGCGAGGCGCCCGTACCGCGCCGTACGGACCTCCGCGCCGCGGACGGTGAACCGCCCCTGCACGATCCGGGCCTGATGGCCGCCTTCCAGCGGGGCTTCGGCCGCGCGCAGGCGGAGCACCCGTCATGACGGCCTCGCGCACCACCGCGTCAGCTCCCACGCACCCGCCCGCCCACCCGCATGCCGACGTCCCGCAGCGAGGAGAACCTCCGATGACAGCCGAAGCGGCCACGAAAATCACACAACTCTCCGATTTGGACTGGCTGTTGAGTGGCCTGGTGCAGCGGGTGCCCTACACCCGCAGCGCCGTGCTGCTCACCTCGGACGGCCTCGTCACCTGTGTGCACGGCCTCGACGCCGACGCCGCCGACCACTTGGCCGCGCTCGCGTCCGGCCTGTACTCGCTCGGCCGCAGCGCCGGATCCCGCTTCGCCGAAGGGGCCGAGGTCCGGCAGGTGGTCGTCGAGCTCGACTCGGCGCTCGTCTTCGTCTCGGCGGCCGGTGCGGGAACCTGCCTGGCCGTCCTCGCCGATCGGGAGGCCGATGCCGGTGTGCTCGGCTACGAGATGGCGATGCTGGTCAAGAGCGTACGTCCGTACCTGGCGGCCCCGCCCCGGCGCCCGGCCGCCGCCGCGGAGCGATGAGGCGGCATGCCACGGGGGCACGCGCGTCGGTTCCGTACCCGGTGGGGGTCGTCCGGGACACGCCTTGGCTCGACGACACGGCGGGCCGGGTGATGCGCCCGTACACCGCGAGCGGCGGCCGGACCCGCCCGGCGGCGGCGCTCGACCTGCTGTCCCTGGTGAGCGCCACCGGGGTGCGGCCGTGTGCGCCGCTGGGCCCGGACCACAGCCTCGCGCTGCGGCTGTGCGCCGGTGCGGCGGCCGTCACCGTCGCCGAGGTGGCCGGGCAGCTGCGGCTGCCGGCGGTGGTCACCAAGGTGCTGCTGTCCGACCTCATGGAGCACGGGGCCGTCGCGGCCCGCGCGCCCCGTTTCCCGGGCGCCCCGGGGGTCACGGGGATCGCCGCCGACGACCAGTCCCTGCTGCGGGCGGTGCTCGATGGCCTACGTCGCCGGCTGTGAGGGGGGCGCCCCGGGCGGGCCGTCCGGGGCGCCGGGGCCGTCCGGGCCGTCCGGATCGGGAGTGCCGCTGACGCTGAAGATCCTGGTCGCGGGCGGGTTCGGGGCGGGCAAGACCACCTTCGTGGGCGCCGTGAGCGAGATCGAGCCGCTGAGCACGGAGGAGCTGCTGAGCGGGCCGGGCGAGGACGCCGATCCGCTGGACGGCGTCGAGGCCAAGACGCGGACCACGGTCGCGCTGGACTTCGGCCGGATCACGCTGGACGCCCAACGCGTGCTGTACCTCTTCGGCACGCCCGGTCAGCAGCGCTTCTGGTTCCTCTGGGAGGAGCTGTGCGCGGGCGCGCTGGGGGCCGTCGTCCTCGCCGACACCCGGCGGCTCGCCGACTGCTTCGCGGCGGTCGACTTCTTCGAGCGGCGCGGGATCGGTTTCATCGTCGCCGTCAACGAGTTCGACGGCGGACACCGCTACACGACCGACGAGATCCGCGGGGCGGTGGGCCTCGCGCCGGAGGTGCCCGTCGTGCGCTGCGACGCGCGGCTCACCGGTTCCGGCACGGGGGCGCTGGCCGTCCTCGTCCACCATCTGCTGTCCAGGGCCACGTCTTCTGAGTCGGGGGAACCGCCATGACCTACTACGAATCGACCGGACACCTGCTGCTCACCCCGGTGGACCGGGAAGCTCCCGCGCGCGTCCTGCGGCTGCGCGAACTGGGCCTGGGGGAGCGGGTGGACAGCGAGCTGGACGCCTTCGCGCGGCGGATCGCGGCGACGCTGGGAGCGCCGTACGCGGGGGTCAACTTCATCGGCGAGGAACGGCAGTTCTTCGCCGGGCTGCACCACGGCGGCGACGCCCCGGCGAGCGGGTACCCGGCCCGGGTGCTCGCCCGCGACCAGGGGTACTGCCCGCACGTGGTGGTGCGGCGGCGGGCGCTCGTCCTGGAGGACGTCCGCGACTTCGCGCGCTTCGCCGGGAACGCCGTGGTCGACGAGAGCGGGGTGCGCTCCTACCTGGGCGCGCCGCTGACCGACCGGCGCGGGGTGGTGCTCGGGACGGTGTGCGCGGTGGACGTGGTGCCGCGCCGGTGGGGGACGGAGGGCCTGGCCACGGTGAAGGCGTTGGCGGCGGAGCTGGTCTCGGTCTTCCACGCGCGGGAGGACGGACTGCGGGCGGGCTGAGGGGTGGAGCGCGGATGCGGGGCGGTTGTCGGTGCCGGGGGCTACCGTCGAACGCGAGGGTTCGACACCGGATTCGACCCAGTTTCGGCCTCGGCCGGAGAGGAGCCGTGGGGATGGCCACGACCCTGACCGCGCAGGACGTCCGCACGATCGCGCTGGCGCTCCCCGACAGCACCGAGAAGCCGGCGTGGGGCATGCCGACCTTCCGGGTGGGCGGCAAGATGTTCGCCGCGCTCGCGGAGGACGACGCCTCCGTCGGGGTGAAGTGCCCCAAGGAGGAGCGCGCCGAGCTGATCGCCGCCGAGCCCGCCAAGTTCTTCATGCGGGCGGGTCACGACGACAACTACGCCTGGCTGCGGGTCCGTCTGGCGGCCCTGGACGGGGCCGCCGAGCTGCGCGCCATCCTGGTCGACTCCTGGCTCCAGGCGGCCCCCAAGCGCCTGGTCCAGGCCCACCCGGAGCTGGGCGGCGCCGGCCGCCCTAGTGCTTGAGGAAGGCGGCGATCCGCTCGCGGAGCCCGTGCGGATCCAGGCCGTGGGCGGCGGTGTGTTCGTCCATCGTGCCGAACCGCCGCAGCTCCGCCCTGCCCACGCCCAGGCCCAGGATCCGGTGCGGGACCTCGATCAGGGCCCCGGCGGCCGGGCCCGCGGACGTACCGGCGAGGTAGGGCTCGACCAGGACCACGTCGGCCGGGCCGGAGCCGACGGCCGCGCGCAGGGCCGCGTCGTCGAAGGGCCGTACGGTCGTCGCGTAGAGCACCGTGACGTCCATCCCCTCGGTGGCCGCCAGGACGTTGTCCAGGAGCGGCCCCACGGCCACCACCACGCCCGCGCTCCCCTCCCGCACGGTCAGGAAGCGGCTGCCGTCGACCGGGCGCGGGGCGGCGTTGGACTGCTGGGAGAGCCGGACGTAGACCTTGTCGTCCCCGGCCGCGTACGCGTGGCGCAGCAGCTCCTCGGCCTCGTCCGGATGCCCGGGGACGTGGACGGTCCAGCCGTCCAGGGTGTCGAGCAGGGCCACGTCACCGGGCGCCATGTGCGTGAACCCGCCTGCGGGCCAGTCGTACGAGGCGCTCGCGCTGACCAGGACCCCGCCCGTTCCCTGGTGCCCGAAGTCCAGCTTGATCTGTTCGAACGGCCGCTCGACGAGGAAGCTCGCGAAGGTGTGCACCACGGGTCGCAGACCGGTCAGCGCCAGCCCGCCGCCGACGCCCACGAGCAGCTGCTCGCGGATCCCGACGTTGATCACCCGGTCCGGGTGCCGCGAGCGGGCGGGGCGGAACCCGTCCATGGTGATCTCCGCGAGCACCACGGCCAGCCGCGGGTCCTCGTCGAGCCGGCGCGTGGTGAAGGAGACGAAGCGCTCCCGCATGGAGTTGCCCGCCACGATGTCCATGGATTCCTCAGCCCTTCGTCTCGACACGGGCGACCACGGCGTGCGGCCGCCGGGGATGCGGTGCGGTGAAAGCGGCGTGCAGTGCCTCGTGGTCGCGCCCGTCCACCGTGACGGCCGACCACCCGGCCGACTCGAACCGGGACGCGATGCCGCCCGGCCAGCCGTGGGTGGCGGAGTCGTTGTCGATCACCACGGTGTGCAGCCGGTCCAGGCCGGCCGGGCCGGCGTAGGCGATGGCCTCGTGGTTGCTGCCCTCGTCCAGCTCGGCGTCACCGATCAGCACCCACACCGCGGGATCGGCCAGCCCCCGGGCCCGCAGCCCGAGCGCGCTGCCCACGGCGAGGGGCAGCCCGTGGCCGAGGGAGCCGCTGCCGATCTCCACGCCGGGGACCAGGGTGCGGTCCGGGTGGTGCCCGAGCGGGGACGCGTACCCGCCGAAGCCGGGCAGCCATTCGACGGGGAAGAACCCCTTGGCGGCGAGCACGGCGTAGTAGGCCATCGGCCCGTGCCCCTTGGACAGCAGGAACCGGTCCCGGTCCGGGTCGGCGGCGCGCGCCGGGTCCACGCGGAGCACCCGGTCGTAGAGCACCCACAGCACGTCCAGCGTCGAGGTGGCGGCCGGCCCGTGCTTCTCGTCCCCGGTCATGAGCCCCATGAGCCGGTCCAGATCCTGGAAGCGGAACCCGGTGTCCGCGGTCGTTTGTGTCATACACGGATCGTGCAACCTCAACCGCGCTTGAGGTCAACCCCGCCTCCTCCACCGAGGCCGAGACCCGTCGCCGAAAGGTGCGCGCGACCACCGCCCGAAGTGCGGTATCGTTCTCGTGCACGAGCGGTTGCGGCGAAAGCCGCAGGTCAGCACGTAGCGGGACGTGGCGCAGCTTGGTAGCGCACTTGACTGGGGGTCAAGGGGTCGCAGGTTCAAATCCTGTCGTCCCGACTAGAGGTTCGCCTTGTAGTCGCAGATCAGAGCCCTGTCTCACTTCGGTGAGGCAGGGCTTTCGTTCGTTCTGGACAGCAGCTCGCCCCGCTCGTCCGAACCGGCCCCGCGGCTAGGCGGGCGGTATGGGGGGAGTCAGGCAGTAGCGGGCGTAGTAGAAATACGCCTGTGGAGGCGCAGCGAGGTGGCCCTGTGAGAAGAACTGTTCCATCTTCTTGAACAGGTCGGTGCCGTAGTTGTTCCAGGCGACGTACTGCCCGACGAGAGTCGACTTCCAGGTCTTGAATACGGCGTCGACGTACTTCTTGACTGTCTCCTCTGATGCATTGGTGAAGTATTCGGCTGGAAGAGGCTGAAGTTCCTGCTTCTTTTCCGGCGTCAAGGCATCCCAGGATTTTTCGCAGGCAAACTGCTTGATGTAGCCCTCGGCGTTCTTCTTTAGGTCGTTTTTCAGACTCAGCCAGTCAGCGGTATACGTGCTGGGCATGTATGGAGACCGGAGACTGTCGACGAGGGCATCGGTAGACGATGGTATCGACAGGTAATCGACTGCCGCCCGAAGCCTGTCTTGCGCCGCTCTGGCTGCGATCAGTGCGGCGAGCTCTTCGGACGGTAGGGCTTGGTCCCGTGGTGCACTGGCGAGCTGGTCCGACAGCCCGTTCAGTCTGCTCGTCAGTCTGGACAGGTCATCGCTGTTCGCGGAATGTGGCAGATGTGTAATTTCGCTTTCTGCTTTCCCGCCGATCGTTCTGAAGAGGCTGATCCATCCTTCTGGAGGAGGAGGTGGCGGAAGCGGCGCGGCGGAGGCGGAGCCGGCGAAAAGGGAAAGGAACGCTGCTACGCATACGGAGGTGGTCCGACCTTTGATCATGTCGGCACCTCCCATCTTGACGAGTCAGGGTTAGGTCGATGCCTGATTCCTGGGCCAGGCCTGGAAACAGTGCGGGCTACCCGAGGTGAGAATCCGTCATGACGCTCGGGTAGGCGATTCTTGCTCCTCTTCCAGCCTGGCACGGCAGCACGGCACGCACACCTCGGTGCGGGCGCGCCCGCCTCGGGGTGGTCAGCGGTCTGTGGGGAAGTGTCTGCGGCGGGGGACCGAGGCCAGGAGGGTTCGGGTGTAGGGGTGTTCCGGGGTTTCCAGGACCTGCGGGACCGGGCCCGACTCCACGATCCGGCCCGATTTGAGGACGAGGACCTCGTCGGCGATGTGTCGGACCACCGCCAGGTCGTGCGTGACGAACAGGTAGCCGATGCCCGACGCGGTGCGGATCCGGGCGAGGAGTTCGAGTATCTGGGCCTGGATCGACACGTCGAGCGCGGCGACGGCCTCGTCGAGGACGAGGACCCTGGGCTCCACGGCGAGGGCGCGGGCGATCGCCACGCGCTGGCGCTGGCCGCCCGAGAGGTCGCGGGGAAGGGCGGCGGCCTCGCGCGTGCCGAGGCCGACCTGGTCCAGGAGGCGCGTGACCCGGGTGCCGCGCGCGGCCCTGTCGAGGTCCGTGTGCAGGCGCAGCACCTCGTCCAGGCATCCGGTCACGGTCACCCGGGGATCCAGCGAGAGGTACGGATCCTGGAAGACCATCTGGATCTCCCGGGCCCTGGCCAGCCGCCGCGCCCGTCGCCGGGGCGGCGCGGAGCGGTCCCGACCGTCCAGGCGGACGGTGCCGCCGTCCGGGCGCTCCAGGCCGACGAGCATCCGGACCGTGGTGGTCTTGCCGCTGCCGGACTCCCCGACGATCGCGAGCGAGGCCCCGGGCGCCAGGCGGAAGGACACGCCGTCGACCGCGGTGTGGTCCCCGTAGTGCTTGCGCAGTCCCTCGACGACCAGTCCTTCGGCGGCCCGGCCTCCTTTCGCCTCTGCGGTCACGGCGTGATCCCTTCGTCGGCGCGGTGGCAGGCGGCGAGTCCGTCGCCGTGCCGGGTCAGTGCGGGCTTCTCCTCGCGGCAGCGCGGCAGCGCGTGGGCGCAGCGCGCGGCGAAGGCGCAGCCCGGCGGCGCCTCGGCCAGGGAGACGGGACGCCCGGGGATGGGGCGGGGCGCGGGCGCGCCCGCCTCGATGCTCGGCGTGCAGGCGAGCAGCCCCGCGGTGTACGGGTGCCGCGGCCGGTCGAACAGTTCGTCGGTGCCGCGGGTCTCCACGATCCGGCCCGCGTACATCACGTACACGCGGTCGCAGACGGTGGCGGCCAGTTCGAGGTCGTGGGTGACGAAGAGCAGGCCGGTGCCGCGCTCGGCCCGCAGCCGGGCGAGGAGTTCGACGATCTCCGCCTGGGTCGTGACGTCCAGGGCGGTGGTCGGCTCGTCGGCGACGATCAGCGCGGGTTCGGCGGCGAGCGCCGCGGCGATGACCACCCGCTGGAGCATGCCGCCGGAGAACTCGTGGGGACGGCGGCGCAGGGCGCCGCGAGGGTCCCGGATGCCGACCGCGTCGAGGAGTTCGAGGGCCCGCGCGTCCGCCGCGGCGGCCGGGGTTCCGGCCGCGCGCAGCCCTTCGGTGAGGAAGTCGCCCACGCGGCGCAGCGGATTCACGCAGGCGCGCGGGTCCTGGTAGACCATCGCGACCTGCCGGGCCCGCAGGGCGGCCAGCTCCGTACGGCTCATGGTGAGCACGTCCCGCCCGGCGACCCGGACCTCGCCGCTGACGCGCGCGCCCCCGGGCAGCAGCCCGAGGACGCTGCGGCACGCCACCGACTTGCCGGAGCCGGACTCGCCGACGAGGCCGACGCTCTCCCCGGGGCCCACCCGCAGGCCGACCCCGTCCAGGATCGGCCGCGCGGCCCGGTCGCCGGGCAGTCGGACGTCGAGCCCTTCGATCTCCAGGACCGGACGTGCGTCGTCGGCCGGGACCGCGCCCGCGCCCTGCTCCTCGCGTCGTGCCTTCACACGGTTCACCGCTTCCGCCTCGCGATCCGGTCGGCGAGGCCCTCGCCGACGATGCCGAACGCCACCACCGCGAGCACGATGCACGCGGAGGGCGCGAGGGCGGGCAGCATCGCCCCCTGTTGGACGGCCGACTGGCCCTCATTGATCATGGCGCCCCAGTCGGCGGTCGGCGGCTGCACGCCGAAGCCGAGGTAGGACAGGGCCGCCAGGTCCATCAGCGCGTACCCGAAGTTCATCGCGGACTGGGCGAAGACGGTGGCGGCGATGTTGGGCAGCAGGTGGCGCAGGCAGACGGTCCAGCCGGACCAGCCCTGGACCCGGTAGGACTCGATGTACGGGCGGGCCTTCTCCTGGCGCGCGATGCCGCGCACCAGCCGCCCCACGTACGGGGTGTAGGCCACCGCCATCGCGATCACGGGCGCCGTCATCCCCGGGCCGACGACGGAGACCAGCAGGATCGCGAGCAGGAGTCCGGGGATCGCGAAGACCATGTCCATCGAGCGGGACAGCACGGAGTCCGCCCACCCGCCGCGCCAGGCGGCCGCCACGCCGAGCAGGGTGCCGACCAGGGTCGAGACGCCGACGACGAGGAGCGGGCCGAGCAGTCCGGTGCGCGCCCCGTACATCAGCCGCGACAGGACGTCCCGTCCGGACTGGTCGGTGCCGAGGAGGTGTTCGCCGGTGGTCCCGGTCAGGCTCGCGGTGAGGTCGAGGGCCTCGGGGTCGTACGGGGCGAGGACGGGGGCGAGCGCGGCGATCAGGACGAGGAGGGCGAGCACCGCGACCGAAGCGGTGAACAACGGCCCCTGGGCGAGGAGGCGCAGGGGGCGCAGGCCGGGTCGGCGGCGCAGGACCGCGGGCTCCGGAGGAGCGGTGGTGGTCATAGGGAGCCTTCCCCGTGGAGCGACAGCCGGGGGTCGATGAGGGGTGCGAGCAGGTCGACCGCCAGATTGACGAGGACGAAGGCGCCCACACTGAGCAGGGTGATCGCCTGCACGACGGCGAAGTCCTTGGCGGTGACCGATTGGACGAGCAGGGAGCCGAGGCCGGGCACGTCGAAGGCCGTCTCGACGATCGAGGTGCTGATGAGGAGTCCGGCGAGCATCGTGCCGCCGACGGTGACGACGGGGCCGAGCGCGTTGCGCAGGACGTGCCGACGGACCACGGTCCGGCCCGGGACGCCGCGGGCGCGGGCCACCTCGACGTGTTCCCGGCCGAGTTCGTCGAGCATCGCCGAGCGGGTCACCCGGGCGAGCAGACCGGCGAAGGTCAGCGCGAGGGCGAAGGCCGGCAGGGTCAGGTGGTGCAGCCGTTCGGAGAGGCCGACGGGTGTGCCGCCGGGGCCGGGGAACCAGCCCAGCCGGACGGAGAACAGGGACACGAGCGCGATCGCGGTCACGAAGGACGGGGTGGCGGTGGCGACGCCGCTGCCGAGGAGCACCGCCCGGTCCAGCGGGCCGGGCCGCAGCGCGGCGAGGACCCCGGCCGCCACGCCGATGAGGGCGACGAGCAGCGCCGCGTACCCGACGAGCAGGGCCGTGCCGGGCAGCCGGGATCCGATGAGCGCGGACACGTCCTGGTGGAACTGGGCGGAGCTGCCGAAGTCGCCCCGCAGGACGCCGCCGAGCCACTTCGCGTACTGCACGGGCAGCGGGTCGTCCAGGTGGTACTGGGAGCGCAGGGCCGCCACGGCCTCGGGGGTCGCGGGGCGGCCGTGGAGCAGGAACGACACCGGGTCGCCGGGGGCCAGGTGGACGCTGCCGAAGACCACGAGGGAGGTCGCGAACAGCACCGCCGCCAGGCCGAGGATGCGTCCGATGAGGTAGCGCGTCATTTCGCCGCGGCCCCGATCGTCGCGGCCCACGGGTAGTACAGCTGGGCTATCCCGGTCGGGGCGCCGGTCACGCGCTTGCCGAGGAAGACCAGGTACGGCGCCTCGTAGAGGGGGATGGTCGGCAGCTCGCGCAGGGCGATCCGCTGGAGTTCGGCGGTCAGCTCCGCGCGCTTGCCGGCGTCGGGTTCGGCGTTGGCCCGGTCGAAGGCGGCGTCGTACTCGGCGTTCGACCACTTCCCGTAGTTCCCGAAGTCGCCGGTGCGCAGGTACTGGTAGAACTCCAGCGGGTCGGGGGTGTTGTCGTACGCGTTGGTGATGACCAGGTCCAGCCCGGCGCGGGCGTTCGGGTCGACGAAGATGCTGCTGTACGCCTCGGGGGCCACGGACCGCAGGACGACGTCGAGGCCGATCTCCCGCCCGGCGGCCTGCACGGCGTTGGCGACGACGCTGATCTCGGGGGCGAGCGTGCTGGTCACCAGGGTGATCTTGCGGCCGGTGGCGCCGGCCTCCTGGACGAGCTTCTTCGCGGCGGCGAGGTCGTAACCGGGCTCGGGCAGGGTGTCGTACAGCGCGGCGGTCCGCTCCGGGGCCAGCGCCCACGCGCCGCGCGCGGTGGGGGACTTGGCGGGGACGCCGATGCCGCCGGCGGCGGCCTTGACGATGTTCTTCCGGTCGAGGGCCAGGGAGAGGGCCCTGCGCACCTTCAGGTCGCCGAGCGGGCCGCCGAAGTCGAGTACGGCGAGGTTGGACGCGGCGGTGTTGGGGCCGAAGAGGACGCTGCCCTTGCCGCCCGAGCGCAGCTGTCCGATGGTCGCGGGGGCCACCATGTACCCGCCGTCGGCGGTGCCGGACAGGAAGGCGTTGGTGCGGGCCGCCACGTCCTCGACGAAGGTGAACTTCACGGTGTCGGACTTCGGGGCCAGCCGGGGATCCCAGTACGCGCCGTGCTTCTTCAGGACGATCTCGGTGCCCTGGGACCAGGAATCGAGGGAGTACGGGCCGGTGCAGTTGACCTTGCCCGCGGGAGTGCCGTAGTCCTTCCCGGCCTTGGCGAGGGTGGCGGCGCTCTCGATGGTGCCCGGGGAGGCGGCCATCAGCTCGTGGAGCAAGACGTCGGGCTTGGTGAGCCGGAGCGTCACCTCCAGCGGTCCGGTCTTCTCGACGGCCCTGACGTTCTTGAACGCCGAGCCCCAGGGGGAGCCGGTCTCCGGGGCCATCTGGCGCCGGAGCGAGGCGACCACGTCGTCGGCGGTCATGGTCGTGCCGTCGTGGAACCTCACCCCGGGGCGCAGGGTGTAGACCAGCGTGAGCGGGTCGGGGCGGTCGTACTTCACCGCGAGGCCGGGCTCGACCTTCATGTCGGGAGTGACCCGCATGAGCTGCTCGCACACGTTGGCGAGCACGGTGTTCGGCGGGTAGTCGTAGGCGAGGGCGTAGTCCAGCGTGTAGGGCTCGGCGTACAGGGACCAGGTGACGGAGTCCAGCGGGCCCTGGGCGGGCGGCGAGAGCGGGGTGACCTCGAAGCCGGAGCCGCCGGCGGCCTTGGGGGCGGTGGCCCCGGAACAGGCACCGGTGGTGGCCGCGAGGGCGGCGGTACAGAGGAGGAGCGCGATGGTTCGGGACGTGCGCATGCAGACCCACCCCTTTACGGGTGTAGTGACGGGCGCTGTGGGATGGAGCGAGTATTGATGCGGGAACGTTCCCGCACAAGGTGGTGCGGGAACGGTTTTGCAAAGGTCACGAGGGTGGCAGCATCAGTGGCATGACCGAAGCCTCGCTGCCCGGCGGGCAGCCCTCGCCGCCCCTTCCGCGCGTCCGCCTGGTCGACGTGGCCCGCGAGGCGGGCCTCTCCAAGACGACCGTCTCGGCGGCACTGAACGGCACCGGAAGACTCTCTCCCGAAGTCCGGGAGAAGGCCCGCGAAACCGCGCGCACCATGGGCTACCGGCCCAACGCCACCGCGCGCCGGCTGCGCGCGGGACGGGCCAGACTGATCGGATACGTGGTCGGGGAGTTCGCCGGCGCCCCCTGGACCTTCCTGGAGTCGCCGTACTTCGCCCGGCTGACCGCGGCCACCGCGGCGACGTCGCTGCGACGCGGTTACGCCGTGGTGCTGCTGCCCGCCGGGTCCCTGCAGAGCGAGTGGGCGGACCTGTCGCTCGACGCGGTGATCGTCGCCGACCCCGTCGCCGACGACCCGATCGTCGATGACCTCCTCTCCGCCCGCGTCCCCGTCTTCAGCGACCGCTCCGTCGAGGGGCGGCCCGGGGCGTACTGGGTGGACGTGGACGCCGGAGCCGCCGTGCGGGGCGCCCTCGACCACGTCCGCGAGCAGGGCGCCCGCCGACCCGTCCTCGTGGTGCCGGACAGCACCACCCGCTTCCACACCGAGGTGTTCGCCGCGCACCGCGCGTGGTGCGCGGAACTCGGCGTGCCCGAACGGGTCGTGCGCGTCGGCGCACCGGGCAACGGTCCCGTCGTCCGCGCCGTCGAGACCGCCCTCGCGGGCGACCCGGCGGCCGACGGGGCACGGCCCGACGCCCTGCTCGTCGTGGCCGAGGCGAGTCCGCCCCTCGTCCTGGACGCGGCGCGTCGGCTCGGCTACGCCGTCCCCGGCGACCTGCTCCTCGTCTGCGTGAGCGAGGACGTCACCGCCGAGCACACCGAGCCGCCGGTGACCACCCTGAGCCTGCGGCCCGAGGCGATCGCGGAGGCGGGCGTCGAAGCCCTGGTCGCGGTCCTGGAACGCGGCGACCGGGAGGCGGCGGGCGTGCTCGTCCCGACCCGCCTCGACGTACGGGCGTCATCGCTGCGGCCCGCTCAGCCGCAGTGGACGAGTCGGCCGCCGACGTAGGTCCGCTCCACCCGGGCCCCGGCGATCTCCTCCGGGGGCGCCGTGAGGATGTCGCGGTCCAGGACGACCAGGTCCGCGAGGTTGCCGACCCGCAGGCTGCCCGCGTCGTCGTGACCGTTCACGTGGGCGGACCCGGCCGTGTAGGCGGCCAGCGCGGTCGGCAGGTCGAGCCGCTGCTCGGGGTAGAAGATCCGCTCGTGCCCGGCTCCGGGATCCCGGCGGTTCACCGCCACGTGGATGCCCGCCAGCGGGTCGGGGCTGCTCACCGGCCAGTCGCTGCCCGCGACGAGGGTCGCGCCCGCGCGCACCAGGTCGCCGAACGGGTACTGCCAGGCGGAGCGCTCCGGGCCCAGGAACGGGATGGTCAGGTCGTCCATCTGGGGCTCGTGGGCCGCCCAGAGCGGCTGGATGTTGGCCAGGGCGCCGAGCGCGGCGAAGCGGGTGAGGTCCTCGGGGTGGACGACCTGGAGATGGGCGAGGTGGTGGCGGTTGCCGCGGTGCCCGTTGGCGGCCACGGCCGACTCGACCGCGTCGAGGGCCTCGCGCACGGCCCGGTCGCCGAGGGCGTGGAAGTGCACCTGGAAGCCGAGGGCGTCCAGCTCCGTCACGTACCCGCGCAGCGCCCCGGGCTCGACGAAGCTCAGACCGCTGTTGGCGGTGGCGCAGCCGCAGCCGTCCAGGTAGGGGGAGGTCATGGCGGCGGTGAAGTTCTCCGCGACCCCGTCCTGCATGATCTTCACCGAGGTCGCGCGGAACCGTCCGGCCCGCAGCTTCTCGCGCCGGGCCACCAGCTCGGGGATCTGCTCGGCGCCCCGGGCCCGGTCCCACCACAGCGCCCCGGTCACCCGGGCCGTCAGCGAGCCGTCCCCGGCCGCGGCCAGGTAGGCGTCCGAGGGGTCGGGCCGGCCGCCCAGTTCGCCGAGCATCGCGTCCTGCCAGCCCGTGATGCCGAGGGAGTGCAGCAGCTTCTGGGCCCGCAGCAGCCCGGCGAGGAGTTCCTCCCGGGTGCTCGGCGGCAGCAACCGGCCGACCAGCGAGGTGGCGCCCTCCTGGAGCATGCCGCTGGGGGCGCCGTCGGGCTCGCGCTCGATCCGGCCGTCGGCGGGATCGGGGGTGCGGGCGGTGATCCCGGCGAGTTCGAGCGCCCGGGTGTTGGCCCAGGCGCCGTGGTGGTCCCGGTTGGCCAGGAGGACCGGGCGGTCCGGGACGACGGCGTCGAGCAGCTGCCGCGTCGGCAGCCCGCCCTCGAAGCTCTCCATCGACCAGCCGCCACCGGTGATCCACTCGCGGTCGGGGTGCGCGTCCGCGTACGCGCGGATCCGGGCCAGGTAGTCGTCCACGCCGACGGTGTCGGTCAGATCGCACTCGGCCATCTCCACCCCGGCGAAGACCGGGTGCACGTGGGCGTCCTGGAAGCCGGGGAGCAGCAGCTTCCCCGTCAGGTCGACCACCTCGGTGCCGGGCCCCACGAGCTCGCGCACCTCGTCGTGGCCGACGGCCGCGATCCGGTCGCCGACGACGGCGAGCGAGGTCGCCCGGGTGCGGGCCGGGTCCACCGTGAAGACGGGGCCGCGGGTGAAGACCAGATCGGCCTTGGCCATGTGAGAGCTCCAGAGCGTGAGGCGGCGGGGGATGGGCGCCATGGAAGCCGCAAGGCCGTTTACACGTCAATGGTGTTGACGTAAGGTCCCGGCCATGTCCGAACGTGTCATCCCCGAAGGCGGCCGCCGGCGCCGCAGACCCACCAAGCAGGGCGCCGTCCTCTCGGAACAGCTCATCGTCGAGACGGCGCTGCGGCTGGTCGCCCAGCACGGCGCCGACGCGCTCTCCGTACGGAGACTGGGCGCCGCGCTCGGAGCCGACCCGAGCGCGCTCTACCGCTACTTCCACAACACCGACGCGCTCCTCCTCGCCCTCGCGGACGAGCTGATCGGCAGGGCCCAGGAGGGCTGGCGGGCCACCGGGGACTGGCGGGAGGACCTGCGCGCGATGGGCCTGCGGATCCACGCCTGCTACCTGGCCCACCCGCAGGCGGCCGCCCTCGGCGCCTACCGCACGACGGGGCGCCCGCACGAGACCCGGGCCGTCGAGCGGATCCTCGGGATCCTGCGCTCGGCGGGCTTCCCGGACCCCTTCGCCGTCCGCGCCTACCACGCGTTCGTCGACCAGGCCCTGGCCTTCGCCACCCTGGACGCCGCCGCCCTCGCCCTGCCCAAGGCGGCCAGGGAGGCGGACGAGGCCGTCTGGAACGCGGTCTACAGCAGGCTGCCGGCCGACACCCACCCGAACGTCGCCGCGGCCTTCCCGCTGCTCGCCGCCGACATGCGCGACAGCGGCTACCCCTTCGCCCTGGAGCTGATGCTCAACGCGATGGCGGCGCTGCGCCCCGCGCCGCCCGGAGCCTGAACCGGCTCCGCCCCGCGGGCGGGGTGCCGCCCGCGGGGCGGGCTCAGGCGCCCGGGATCGCGCGGAGCTGCTCCTCCAGGGCCGCCAGCGTCCGGTAGCAGGGCATGACCTGGGCGATGGAGGAGTTCGGTTCGCGGCCCTCGCGGATGGCGGCGACGAACTCGCGGTCCTGCAGCTCGATCCCGTCCGTCGAGACGTCGACCCCGCTGACGTCGATCGGCTCGTCCCCGCCGGTGAACAGGTCGTCGTAGCGGGCGAGGTAGGTGCCGGTGTCGCCGATGTAGCGGAAGGACGTGCCGAGCGGCCCGTCGTTGTTGAACGACAGCGACAGGGTGCAGATCGCGCCGTTCGCCGCGAGCAGCTGGACCGACATGTCCATCGCGATGCCGAGTTCCGGATGGATCGGGCCCTGGACGGCGTTGGCCCGCACGATCGGGGAACCGCTCTGGTGGGCGAACAGGTCGACGGTGTGCGCCGCGTGGTGCCACAGCAGGTGGTCGGTCCACGAGCGCGGCTGCCCGAGGGCGTTGAGGTTCGTACGGCGGAAGAAGTACGTCTGCACGTCCATCTGCTGGATCCCGTACGCCCCGGCCCCGATCCGCCGCCGCACCCACTGGTGGCTCGGGTTGAAGCGCCGGGTGTGGCCCACCATGGCGACCAGCCCCGTGCGCCGCTGCGCCTCCAGGCACGCCTCGGCGTCGGCGAGGGAGGTGGCCAGGGGGATCTCGACCTGGACGTGCTTGCCGGCGTCGAGGCAGGCCAGCGTCTGCGCGGCGTGCAGCGGGGTGGGCGTGGCGAGGACGACGGCGTCGACGTCGTCCATCGCCAGCACCTCGTCCAGGGAGGCCACGGCGCGGCCGACGCCCTGCTCCGCGGCGAACGTCCGCGCGCTCTCCAGGGTGCCGCTCACCACGGCGGTCACCTCGACGCCCTCGATCCGCTTCAGCGCGGCCGCGTGCTTGGCGCCGAAGGCGCCGCCGCCGGCCAGGGCGACCCGCAGGGTCCGGTCGTCGCTCATGTCAGTTGACTCCTTCGGCGGGCTCCTGGGCCCGGGGGTGGTTTTCGAGGATCAGATGGCCGACGGCGGTGTTGGACGCCGGCACGTGGTAGAAGCGGTGCTTGACCTCGACCCGTCCGGCCCCGTCGACGTCGCTCATCGCCCCCCGGGCGATCAGCCACATGACCAGCTCGATGCCCTCCGAGCCGGCCTCCTCGACGTACTCCAGGTGCGGCACCCGCGACAGCCCGACCGGATCCCCGACCAGCCGGTCGAGGAAGGCCCCGTCCCATTCCCGGTTGATCAGACCGGCGCGCGGGCCCTGCAACTGGTGGCTCATGCCACCGGTGCCCCACACCTGGACCCTCAGCGGCCGGTCGTAGGACTCGATCGCCCTGCGCAGCGCCCGGCCGAGCGTGAAGCACCGGGCGCCCGAGGGCACCGGGTACTGCACCACGTTGACGTGGAACGGGATCACCTTGCACGGCCACTTCTCGACGTCGCCGAACAGCAGCGACAGCGGGACGGTCAGGCCGTGGTCGACGGTCATCTCGTTGGCGAGCGTGAGGTCGAAGTCGTCGCTGATCAGCGAGTGCGCGATGTGAGCGGCCAGATCGGGGTCGCCCTCGATGCCGGGGACCGGGCGGGGGCCGTACCCCTCGTCGGCGGTGGCGTAGGCCGCGCCGGTGCCGAGCACGAAGGTCGGGATCAAGGACAGGTCGAAGGCGGACGCGTGGTCGTTGTAGACCAGGAAGACCACGTCCGGGAGGTTCTCCCGCTCCCATGCCCGGGAGAACTCGTACCCCTCGAAGACCGGCCGCCAATAGGGCTCGTCGGTCCTGCCGTGGTCCATCGCCGCGCCGATCGCCGGCACGTGCGAGGTGAAGACCGCGCCGGTGATCACGGCGTGTTCGGCCGGGGGAGCCGGATCGGCGTGCGCCGCCTCCAGGACGGCGTGATCGATGCGGTTGCCCTCGACGGAGCGGCCGCCGCCGACCATCATCGCGCGGTACTCCTCCTCGGTCATGCCCGTCATCGAACCGGCCATCCGCTGGAACGAGAAGCCCAGCGTCGCGCCCCACTTGGCGAGGAAGTAGATGTTGCCGCCCTCCTCCATCGCGGCGTTGAGGTCACGGTCGAGCAGCGCCCGCTTCTGTTCCTCCCGCAGCGGCCACGCGTCCAGGTAGGCCCGCTCGTCGGCGAGGTAGCGCTCGCGGTTCTCCGCCGTCATCAGCGACATGCAGAACTGGTTGAGGTGGTAGCCCCGGGCGGACTGCTCGGCGTCGAAGACGGTGGTCCCCGGTACCAGCTTGTAGCTCTTGTCCAGTGACAAGGTCGGGCTCCGATCGTGGGACGGGTCAGCCGGCGTCCGGCCAGTACAGGCGCATCGGGTTGTCGACCAGGAGCCGTCGCCGCAGCTCCGGTGTCGCCGCGATGTGCGGGACGAAGTCGACGAGCAGGCCGTCGTCGGGCATGTGGGCGGCGAGGTTCGGGTGCGGCCAGTCCGTGCCCCACAGCACCCGGTCGGGGAACTCCTCGACCACGCGGCGGGCGAAGGGGACCACGTCGCGGTAGGCCGACCGCTCGCCGTCGAGGGCCGGCGGGCCGCTCGAGGACAGCCGCTCGGGGCAGGTCACCTTGCACCAGATGTCCGGCCCGGCCCGCATGAGGTCCAGGAACGCCTCGAACTCGGGGCCGTACGGGTCCTTGGTGACATCGGGTCGGCCCATGTGGTCGACGACCAGCGGAACCGGTACCGACAGGAAGAGGTCGCGCAGGTCGGCGAGGTCGGACGCCTCGAAGTAGACGACGACGTGCCACCCGTAGGGGGCGATCCGCTCGGCGAGGTCCCGCAGGTCGTGGTGCGGCGCCGCGTCGGCGAGCCGCTTGAGGAAGGTGAACCGCACGCCGCGCACCCCGGCCTCGTGCAGCTCCCGCAGCTCGGCGTCGCGGACCTCCGGCCGCACGGTCGCCACGCCCCGGGCCAGCCCTCCCGAGGACCGCAGGGCATCGACCATGGCACTGTTGTCGGCGCCGTGGCAGGTCGCCTGGACCACGACGTTGCGGGTGAAGCCCAGGTGGTCGCGCAGGGCGAAGAGCTGCTCCTTGGAGGCGTCGCACGGGGTGTACTTGCGCTCCGGCGCGAACGGGAACGCGGCCCCCGGGCCGAACACGTGGCAGTGCGCGTCGACGGCCCCCTCGGGCAGCCGCAGCCGCGGCCCGCTCGGATCGGCGTACCAGTCCAGCCAGCCCGGGGTCTTCTCGAAGCCCGTCATCGTCAGTCCTCGTAGCGCAGGCCGAGCTCGGCCAGCGGGCCGCGCATGGCGTACATGTCCAGGCCCAGTTCGCCCGCGCGGAACCGCACCCGTTTGCCCTCCTCGCCCGCCTCGCGCCGGGTGGCCGCCCCGGCGACCTCGGCGGCCCGTTCGCGCGGCACCACCACGACGCCGTCGCGGTCCGCCACGACGACGTCGCCCGGCCTGACCAGGGCGTTGGCGCAGACCACCGGCACGTTGACCGAACCGAGGGTGGCCTTGACCGTGCCCTTGGCGTTGACCGCGCGGGCGAAGACCGGGAAGTCCATCTCCTCCAGCTCGGCCACGTCGCGCACGCCCGCGTCGATGACCAGGCCCCGGCCGCCACGGGCGCGGAAGGAGGTGGCGAGCAGTTCGCCGAAGAAGCCGTCCTCGCTCTCCGTCGTGCAGGCCGCGACCACCACGTCCCCGTCCTCGATCTGCTCGGCGGCGACGTGGAGCATCCAGTTGTCGCCGGGTTGCAGCAGCACGGTCACCGCCGTCCCGCACAGGCGGGCCCGGGCGTAGGCGGGGCGCAGGTACGGGCGCATCAGCCCCACCCGGCCCATCGCCTCGTGGAGGGTCGCGACGCCGAACGCCGACAGCGCTGCCACGTCCTTCGGGTCGGCGCGGGTGATCGCGGTGTGGACGACACCGAGCCGGGTGTGTTCCATGGGTGCGTCTCCTGGGGCAGGGGGTCAGCGGCCGGCGGCGGTGAGCCGGGCGGCGAGTCGGGGGTGGACGCGCAGGGCGTTGCCGCAGTAGACGGCGGCCCGTTCCTCGTGGGTGAGGTGCGCGGTGGCCTCCACGTACCGCTTCGTGTCGTCGAAGTGGTGGCCGGTGCGCGGGTCGACGTCGCGGACCGCGCCGATCATCTCGCTGGCGAACAGCAGGGACCGGCTGGGCACCACCCGGGTGAGCAGGTCGATGCCGGGCTGGTGGTACACGCAGGTGTCGAAGAAGACGTTGTCCAGCAGCGTCTCCGGGTCCGGCCGGCCCAGCGCCATCGCCAGACCGCGGAAGCGACCCCAGTGGTAGGGCACCGCGCCGCCGCCGTGGGGGATCACGAACCGCAGCGACGGGAAGTCGGCGAACAGGTCGCCCTGGACCAGCTGCATGAACGCCGTGGTGTCCGCGTTCAGGTAATGGGCGCCCGTCGTGTGGAAGGCAGGGTTGCAGGAGGTGCTGACGTGGATCATCGCGGGGACGTCGTAGGCGACCAGCGCCTCGTAGAGCGGGTACCAGCCGCGGTCCGTCAGCGGGGGCGCGGTCCACCTGCCGCCCGACGGATCGGGGTTGAGGTTGACCGACACCGCGCCGAGTTCCTCGACCGCGCGGCGCAGTTCGGGCAGGCAGGCGGCCGGGTCGACGCCCGGCGACTGCGGCAGCATGGCGCCCATCGCGAAGCGGTCGGGGTAGAGCCCGCTGACGCGGTGGACCAGATCGTTGCAGATCCGCGCCCACGTCGCGGAGACCCGGAAGTCGCCGATGTGGTGGGCCATGAAGCTGGCCCGCGGGGAGAAGATCGTCAGGTCGCTGCCCCGCTCGTCCATGAGGCGCAACTGGTTGCCCTCGACGGCCTCGCGGAGGTCGTCGTCGGTGATGACGAGGTCGTCGGGACGGGGCGCGTCCGCGGGGGAGCCGACCGCCGCGACCTGCCGCTCACGCCACCGGGCCAGCTGCGGCGGCGCCGTGGTGAAGTGGCCGTGGCAGTCGATGATCATGGCTTGTCCCCTCGGGATCGTCGGGGCCGCCGGGGTCGGCCCCGGGAGCCGACGGGCCAGCCCGTGTACTGCTCGGCGAGATAGGTGCGGCCGGCGCGCGTGCCCACCACGCCGTCGAGCTCGCCGAGTTGGCGGCGCAGGTCGAACGGGGTGGCGCCGGGCGGGGTGTGCAGCAGCCGGGTCATCCAGTGGGAGAAGCTCTGCGCCCGCCAGATCCGTCGCAGCGCGCGCGGCTGGTAGTCCTCCAGCGCGGCCTCGCCCGGGGCGGCGAGCGCCCGCAGGAGGACGTCGGCCAGGACCTTCACGTCGTGCAGCGCGAGATTGAGTCCGCGGGCGCCGGTCGGCGGCACGGTGTGCGCGGCGTCCCCGGCGAGCACCATCGAGCCCCAGCGCATCGGCTCCTGCACGAACGAGCGGAACCGCAGCACCGTCTTGTCCAGGATCGGGCCCTCCCGGAGGCGGAAGCCGTCCTCGCCGGCCACCCGGGCCTGGAGCGTCTCCCAGACGCGGTCGTCCGGCCAGGCGCCCGTGGACTCGTCCGGGGAGCACTGGAAGTACATCCGCTGCACGGCCTCGGTCCGCCGGCTGATCAGCGCGAAGCCGTGCCCGGAATGGGCGTAGACCAGCTCGGGTGCGCTCGGCGGTGCCTCGGCCATGACGCCGAACCACGCGAAGGGGTACTCCTTGCCGTACCGCACCCGCCGGTCCTCGGGGACGAGGCCCCGGCACATGCCGCGGGAGCCGTCCGCACCGACCACGTACCGTGCGCGGACCTCGTGCCGGGTTCCGTCGGCCGCGGTGTACCGGACCCGCGGCGCGCGGGTGGTGACGTCGAGGACCTCGGTGTCCGCGACCCCGAAGTGGACCGTGCCGCCGTCGCGGTCCCGCGCGTCGGCCAGGTCGATGAACACGTCGGTCTGCGGGTAGAGCCACACCGACTCGCCGACCAGCGCCTTGAAGTCGATCCTGTGCGCCCGGCCGCCGAACCGCAGCTCGGTGCCTTCGTGTTCGTGGCCGTCGCGCAGGATCCGGTCGCTGACGCCGGTCTCGACCAGGTCCCGGGCCGCGTCGGCCTCCAGGATGCCGGCCCGCTGCGTCGTCTCGATCTCGTGCCGGGAGCGGGTGTCGACCACGATCGTGTCGACTCCGGCCCGCCCCAGCCGGTGAGCGAGCATCAGACCGGCGGGACCGGCGCCGAGGACCGCGACGGGAACCGGGGAAACGGTGTCGACGACGGCGTCGGCCATGGCATCTCCTGAGCAACGATGGACGTTTCGCACACGTCGAACGTTGGCACCCGGGGCCGTGGCCGGTCTCCGGCGTTTCCGTCAGGCGGAAGCCCGTTCGGATCTCAGGGAGCGGGGCGGGTGCGGCGGCCGAGCTCGGCGGAGATCTCGTGCGCGGCCCTCAGGAGCGGCTCGCGCAGTCCGCGCGCACGGCTCGCCCCACGTGCCGCGATCACGATCCCGAGCGCGGCGCCGACCTGCCCGTTGCGGCCGATCCGCACGGGCGCGGCCACCGCGACGGTGCTCTCCGAGAGCTGCCGGTCACTGACGAAGACCTGTTCGCGGCGGATGCGGCCCAGCTGCGCGCGCAGCGTCCTGGGGTCGGTGACGGTGTGCGGGGTCCAGGCCCGCAGCGGCGATCCGAGGACCTCCTCCTGGAGGTCCGGCGGCGCGTGGGCGAGCAGCACCCGCCCCATCCCGGTGGAGCCGATCGGGAAGCGGGCTCCCACCATCGTCATCAGCTCCACCGACCGGTGCCCGGCGATCCGCTCGACGAACACCAGCTCCGTGCCCTCGCGCACCGCGAGTTGGATGTTCTCGTGGGTCGCCTCGTAGAGGTCCTGCATGAAGGGCAGCGCCACGTCGCGCAGGATCTGGGTGCGCGGACACCCCGAGGCGATCTCCCAGAGCCGCAGCCCGACGTGCCACGACCCGTCCTCCCCGCGCTCCAGCGCTCCCCACGCCGCCAGTTCGGCCACCACGCGGTGGGTCGTGCTCAGGGCCAGGCCGGTGCGCTGGGCGATCTCCGACAGTGTCTGCGACGTGTGCTCGCGGTCGAAGGCCGCGAGGACGTCGAGGACCTTTCCGGCCGCCGTGCTCCGGGTTGCGCTCACCCGGTCAGTTTCGCAGACCCGCGTCGAGCGGCCCCGACGGGCGCCGTACGCTCTGCCGGACACCAAGGAGGCGACGTGAACACAGCGATCTGCGGGCTGTCCTCGATGGCGACACGGCTGCTGCTGGCCGAGCTGTCCGAGCGGATCCGGCTCGAGCGCGGGCTCGCCGTGCGCTTCGAGGCCGCCGGTGGGGTCGACATCGCACGGCGGGTGCGCGAGGGCGCCGAGGCCGACCTGCTCGTGCTCGCCGACGGGGCGTTGACCGCGCTGGCGCAGGAGGGCCACCTCCTGGTGGGCACGGCGCGGCCGCTGTGGACCTCCCAGGTCGTGGCCGCCGTACCGGCGGGATCACCGGTTCCGCCGCTCGACTCGGACGCCGACCTGCGGGCCGCTCTGCGGTCCGCGAGGAAGATCGCCTACTCCACCGGTCCGAGCGGGACGGCCCTGCTCGATCTGATCGGCCGACTGGGTCTCGCCGACGCGCTCGCCGGTCGGTTGGTCCAGGCACCGCCGGGCGTGCCGGTCGGCAGCCTGCTGTCCGGCGGCCGGGCCGACTTGGCGTTTCAGCAGCACAGCGAGCTGATGGACCTGCCGGGCGTCACCATCGCCGGACCGCTGCCGGGGGACACCGCCATCACCTCGACGTTCAGCGGGGGCGTACTGGCCTCGGCCTCCCGGCCCGGCCCCGCCCTCGAGGTCCTCGACTTCTTCGGCTCCGGCACGGGGGCCGAGATCGCCCGGGCCAGGGGCATGCGGGCTTCGGGGGACAGCGGTGAGGGGTGCTCGGGACCGCCGGACGGCAGCTCCGCATCCTGAGGGAGGCGACGCGGGAGCCGTCCGTGCGTCGCGGCCGCCCGTCGTTGCCGGGCTCCGCCTGAGCCGTGCCCGCGCCCGTGACACCGGCCCCACCGGGACCGGCCGCCCGAGGTCCCGGCCGGGCAGGCGCGCCTCCCCGGAGCGTCAGGGCCCCTGCGCGCCGAACACCGCGATCGGCGCGCAGGGGTCTCCTGCGGTGGGCCCCGTGGCGGAGGAGCCGCTCTCGCGCCCGGGGCCTGTGCCCGTCAGTCAACCAATCGCCGACCCGGTGGGACGACTGGATCCGGACACGGAAACGGGCAGGTGGGGCCCGTGCGGATCCGGTGGATCACCCAAGAGGCGGACCTGCCGCGAGGACCGGCAGGTACGGGACGGCATGCCGCGGCGGCTGCCGAGGTGCGGAAAATCCCCTCCGTTCCGCCTCTTCACATCGGCCCGCGCACATGCGGGGCGAGTCGGTGATTTCGCCAGGGCATTTGCTGCCGCTCGACCGATCGGGGCGCCGCATTTGCCCTGTGGAGACCCGTCGTCCAGCAGGGGAGTCGATCACGGGGGCGAGGCGAAAGTCCCAGTTCAGAGGCCATGTTCGAATGCGCGAGCCACTTACGGCCATTTGGCTGGTGAATGCGATGCAGCCGTGTGGAGCATGATTTTTCATCGGGTAATGTCGAAGATGACGCAGGTCACAGAACGGCCTGCATTTTCGTTTCCTATTGTGTGAGGCGTGTTTTCCATGAGCCTGTCCATCCGCAACCAGATCGCCGGCACCGTCACCGCCGTCACCACGGGCGAGGCCATGGCCTCGGTGAAGGTGCGCCTCGCCGGTGGCCAGGACATCACCGCCGCGATCACCACCGACGCGGTCAAGGACCTGGGCCTGGCGCAGGGCTCCGCCGTCAAGGCGCTCGTCAAGTCCACCGAGGTCGCCCTCGCCACCGGCCCCGTCGAGGGCATCTCCATCCGCAACCAGATCCCGGGCACCGTCACCGACGTCGCGACCGGCGGCGCCATGGGCTCCGTCAAGGTCTCCGTCGAGGGCGGCGAACTCACCGCCGCGATCACCAAGGACGCCGTCGAGGCCCTCGGTCTCGCCGCCGGATCCTCCGTCGTCGCGCTGATCAAGGCGACCGAGGTCTCCCTCTCCGCCGTCTGATCGTTTCCGCACCGAAGGTGAGCCGCTCTGCGAGCAGTTCAGGCCATCCTTCGTGCCGGAGGGCCGTCCCGGTGTCACGATCGCGTGCATGACGACACCTCCGCAGGACGCGCCCCCGGCGTGGGACGACCTCCTTCGTACGGGCACGGGCCCGGTGCAGCAGACGTTCCTGGACCTCGTCAGGGCCACGCGCGACTACGAGGGCTACAGCCCGGACCTCGTCTCGGGGCTCCTGCAGACGCCCGGGTACGCGGCGGCCGTGCTGCGCCTCGTCGTGGACTTCTACGGGACCCCGGACGACGTCGAGGCAGGGGTGGCCGCCCGTACGGCCCGCGCGCGGTACATCGGCCGGGACGGGCGGACCTTCCACATCCTGCTCGGCGAACAGGCCCTGTACACCCACCTCGGCGGCCCCGAGGTCATGCGGGGCCAGCTGCGCCGACTGCTGGACGCGACGGACCTGCCGGGCCTGTCCCTGGGGATCGTCCCGGCCCGGGCCCGCCTCCTGGTCCATCCGGGAGGCGGGTTCTCGATCTTCGACGACCGCAGGGTCGAGGTCGAGGGGTACCGCGGGGCCGAGACGATCACGGACGAGGGCCGGGTCTCCCCGTTCCGCAAGGCGTTCGCGCTCCTGCGGCCCTCGGCCGTCTACGGCCCGGCCGCACGCGACCTGATCGCGAAGGCGTCCGCGACGACCTGACGCCGCCGGGGCGTCGAGGCCCCGAGGCCCCGGACGGCGGCTTCGGCCGGGCGGGTCACCGCTGCGGCAGGCGGGGGGTGCGCGGCGGGGGCGTGCGTCGGGTGCCGGTCCTCTCGAAGGCGGCGGCCAGGGTCAGCAGGGCGTTGTCGTCGTAGGCGCGACCGGCGAAGGTCAGGCCGACGGGCATGCCGATGTCCGCCATGGTGCCCATGGGCACGGTCACGGTCGGGATGCCGAGGTGGCGGGGGACCAGGTTGCCGTTCGCGACCCAGACGCCGTTGCGCCAACCGAGGTCGGCGGACGCCGCGTCGACGTTCATGTCCGCGGGGCCCACGTCCGCGACGGCGGGGAAGACCACCGCGTCCAGGCCCAGCCCGTCCATCCACAGCTCCAGGTCGACCCGGCGCGTCTCCTCCAGCCCGCGCAGCCCCTCTTCGAGGAGCGGCATGTCGGCGAGGGAGGCGTACGGGCGCTCGCGCACGAAGCGCGGGTAGTCGCCGACGGTGTCGTCGAAGCCCTCGTAGCGGTCGGGCAGTTCGCCCTCCTGCTTGGGCCAGATGCGGGCGCCGTCGACCTCGGCCAGGGTCGAGAGCGCCGGGTCGCCGTTGGCGCGCAGGAAGTCGTCCCAGGCCCAGGCGGACAGGTCCTCGATCTCGAAGGTGAGGTAGTCGCGGCCGACCAGTCCCCGGGTGAACAGGGAGGGCGCGCCGGGGCGGTCGGACTCGTAGTTCGACACGACGGGGAAGTCGACCTCGACCACCTCGGCGCCGGCGGCCTCCAGGTCGCGGCGGGCCGCCTCCCACAGGGCGATGACCGAAGGCCGGGTGTCCACGCGCTGCCCGGTCTGGCCGCCGATGCCGCCGGTCGGGTTCGTTCCGGCCCCGGGGTCGGCGTTGATGTACATGCGGGGCACGCCGACGCGCTTGCCGGCCAGCGCCTCGGACGCGGCTGCGGCGTCGGCGGGCGCGAGGGCCGGGTAGGAGGCGGGGCGCACCTGTGACGGTGCGGGCAGGGCCACCCACGGCTGCGCGCGCCACAGGTCCCCGCGCGCGTTCGGGTCGTCGGCGACGACGACGTCGAGCAGTTCGAGCAGGTCGGCCATGGTGCGGGTGTGCGGGACGACCACGTCCATGGTCGGTACGAGCGGCCAGTTGCCGCGGGTCGAGATCACGCCGCGGCTCGGGGTGTAGGCGCACAGCGCGTTGTTCGAGGCGGGGGCGCGGCCCGAGGACCAGGTCTCCTCGCCGAGGCCGAACGCGCCGAACGACGCCGCCGTGGCGGTGCCGGAGCCGTTGGAGGACCCGGAGCCGTAGGCGCTGGTGAGCCAGTCGGCGCTGTACGGGCTCTCCGCGCGGCCGTACACGCCGCGCTGCATGCCGCCGTTGGCCATCGGCGGCATGTTGGTCAGGCCGATGAGGACGGCGCCGCCCGCGCGCAGCCGTTCGATGGCGAAGGCGTCGCGCTGTGCGACGAGGTGCTCGAAGGCGGGGGAGCCGGACGCGGCCGTCAGGCCCTTGGCGAGGTAGCTGTCCTTGGCGGTGTACGGGATGCCGTCCAGCGGGCCGAGCGTCTCGCCGCGGGCGCGGCGGGCGTCGGAGGCCTCCGCTTCGGCGCGGGCGTCCGGGTTCATCACGACCATCGCGTTCAGGGCCGTGGCCGTACCGGGCCGGTCGTACGCGTCGATCCGCGCGAGGTAGGCGTCGAGCAGGTCCACCGCGGTGGTCCCGCCCTTCTCCAGCGCCGTGCGCAGGTCGGCGACGGAGGTCTCCACAACATCGAATCGGCGCGTCATACGACTGTCTCCCGGAATGGCGGAACTGACTAGATTTTCAGTCTAGAGCAATAATCTAGACTAAGAATCTAACCCCATCGAACCGAGGTGTGCTCATGTCGACGTCAGAGGCCTGGCCGGCCCGGCCTCCGGTGGACCGGAAGCGTCAGCCCAGCGGGGACGAAGCGCGGGGGCGGGCGATGCGGGCCGCCATCAGCGTGATCGCGGAGAAGGGCACCGCGGGCCTGAGGATGTCGGACATCGCCGCGCGGGCCGGGATGAGCACCGGGCACATCCTCTACCACTTCGGCAAGAAGGACCGGCTGCTGCTCGAGGTCCTCGCCTGGAGCCAGGCGGACCTCTGGGACGGCTTCGAGCGGGCCACCGAGCGGGCCGCGTCCCCCGCCGAGAAGCTGGACCTGTTCGTCCGCGCCTACCTGCCCCGCCACCAGGGCGACGAACGCTACGCGCTGTGGACGCAGGTGCTGGCCCAGCGCCACGACGAGGCGGGTCGGCGCACCCTCACCGCCCTGCTGGACGGCTGGGACGAGCGACTGGAGGCCATCCTCCGCGAGGGTCGGGACCTGGGGCACTTCGCCGAGGTGGACCTTCCCGAGTTCACCATCCGGGCCGTGGCCATGCTGAGCGGCCTCTCCGAGGACGTGATGTTCGGGCGGTCCCGCTGGCAGGACACCTCCGCGCACGCCTTCGCCCTGTCCGCCCTCGAACGGGAACTGCGCCCGACCGGGCGGGCGTGACGACGTACGCGGAGCCGCCGCAGTGCTAGGCGCAGGCCCCGGCAGGGACCCCGGCGTGGTGGGCGATCCGCATCCTGGTCCCGGCGAACTCCACCGTCTCGCCCGGCAGGATGAGCAGCCCCGACTCGCCGTCGGGGGCGGACCCGACCGGTCGGACCTGGACCGCCGGGCCCAGGCCCCCGGCCATGAACACCATCGGGTCCACCTCCCAGCCGTGGTCGGCCAGCCAGCGCTCCAATGCCGCGCTGTCCGCCGCCTCCGCCCCGCGAGGCCATGCGTACGCAGTCGTGCTCTCCATGCCTACCCCCTGTAGCTGATGGGACCACCGGCCCAGATGGTGCCACCTGCCTCTGACAGTGCCCCTGGGGTTTACGGGGTCACAACTCGCGTGTCAGCGGCTTCCCTTGGGGCTTCAAGGTGGGATGTCGTTTCGCCCTGCGGATCGAAGTGCCTTCTGGTGCCCCCGCCTTGGAAGCTGGGCATGCGGAGTGTGGGCGACACCACTCGAAGGTGGTGAGGCGTGGCGCCGTCGGGCCCGGCGGAATGGGCGGCTCCGCCCGTTGCGGCGCCAGTTCGCGTCAACTCCCTCTTTGGAGCGGCGAGTTGGAGTGCGCTGACCTATCTTCTAGGGGCCCGCAGCGGTTCACTTTTCGCCCAGGAGTTCCGATTGCATCCCAGACGCACCGGCACCAGCGCCCGCACCCGTACCGGCATCCGCACCCGTACCCGTACCCGCGCCCTGACCCTTTCCCGAGCTCTGCGCCGCTCCCATCTGCTCATCGCCTTCGCCCTCGGCTCGCTGCTCGTCGGCATCACCCCCCTGCTCGGTGTGGCGAGCACCGGGCGCGCCGGTCGGGACCCGGCGCCGCGACCTGCGCCCGTGCCCTTCGACCAGCAGACGGCGAAACAGTCGCCGCACCACGGCGTGGCCCCGGCGAACGCCATGGAACCCACGGCTCCGCTCCTCGACCGGACCGGATGGACGGCCACGGCGAGCGACGAGGAGACCAGCGGGGAGAACGGCCGCGCGGCCAACGTCCTCGACGGGAACGCGGCCACCATCTGGCACAGCAAGTGGTCCGGGACCCCGGCCCCGCTGCCGCACGCCATCACCATCGACATGCACCGCACGGTGGTGGTCTCGGCGCTCCTCTACCAGCCCCGCACCAACGGACCCAACGGGCGCGTCGGTGAGTACGGCATCAGCCTGAGCGCGGACGGCCAGAACTGGGGCGCTCCGGTCGCCACCGGCACCCTCGCGGACGACGCCGGCGCCAAGACCCTCGGATTCGCCCCGCAGGGCGCCCGGTTCGTGCGGCTCACCGCCGCCACCGAGGCCGGCAACCGCGGCCCGTGGAGCTCCGCCGCCGAGCTCAACCTGCTGGGCGACCCCGGAACCCCGGCCGCCACCGTCGACCTGCCCCGGACCGGATGGACGGCCACGGCGAGCGACGAGGAGACCGGCGCGGCGAACGGCCGCGCGGCCAACGTCCTCGACGGTGACGCCGCCACCATCTGGCACAGCAAGTACGCCGGGACCCCGACCCCGCTGCCGCACACCATCACCATCGACACGCACCGCACCACGGCCGTCTCCGCCCTGGTCTACCAGCCCCGCAACGACGGCCCCAACGGGCGGGCGGGCGCCTACACGATCAGCACCAGCACCGACGGCGCCACCTTCGGCGCACCGGTCGCCGCGGGCACCTGGCGCGACGACGACACCGTCAAGACCGCCACCTTCACCCGCACCGAGAACGCCCGCTACATACGCCTGCGCGTGACCAGCGAGGCCGGTGCGCGCGGTCCCTGGACCTCCGCCGCCGAGATACGCCTGAGCGGCCCGGCCGATCCGGCCGCGCACGGCTCCTGGGGCCGGATCACCGGCTTCCCCCTGGTGCCGGTGGCCACCGCCGTCCTGCCCGGTGACAAGCTCCTGGCCTGGTCGGCGTACGCGGTCGACCGCTTCGGCGGCAGCAACGGCTACACGCAGACCGCGATCCTGGACCTGAAGACGGGCAAGGTCACCCAGCGCCGCATCGACAACACCGGCCACGACATGTTCTGCCCGGGCATCGTGATGCTGGCCGACGGCCGGGTCCTGGTCACCGGCGGCAGCAACGCGGAGAAGGCGAGCATCTACGACCCGGCCACCGACGCCTGGTCCGCGACCGCCAGCATGAACATCGCCCGCGGCTACCAGGCCATGACCCTGCTCTCCACCGGTGAGGCCTTCGTCCTCGGCGGTTCCTGGAGCGGAGCCGCGGGCGACAAGGCCGGGGAGGTCTGGTCCCCGGACACCCGCACCTGGCGCAGGCTGCCCGGGGCCCCCGCCCTCCCGGCGATGACGGCCGACCCGGCGGGCGCCTACCGCGCGGACAACCACATGTGGCTGCACGCCACCTCGGGCGGCAAGGTGCTCCAGCTGGGGCCGAGCAAGCAGATGAACTGGATCACGACCGCCGGGAACGGGAGCATCACCTCCGCCGGTGCGCGGGCCGACAGCCAGGACGCCATGACCGGCAACGCCGTCGCGTACGACATCGGCAAGCTGCTCACCCTGGGCGGCTCGCCCGCGTACGAGAAGACGCCCGCCACCCGGCGCGCGTACACCGTCGGCATCGACGGCGACCAGGTCCGGGCCGCGCGCACGGGCGACATGGGGTACGCCTGCGCCTTCGGCAACAGCGTCGTCCTGCCCGACGGCAAGGTCGCCGTCTTCGGCGGGCAGTCGTACCCGGTGCCGTTCAGCGACGCCACGTCCGTACTGACCCCCGAGCTGTGGGACCCGGCGACCGGGAGCTTCACCCAGCTCGCCACCATGGCCATCCCGCGCAACTACCACAGCGTGGCGAACCTGCTGCCCGACGGGCGGATCTTCTCCGGCGGCGGCGGCCTGTGCGGCGACTGCGCCACCAACCACGCCGACGGGGCCGTGTTCACCCCGCCGTACCTGCTGAACGCCGACGGCTCGGCCAAGCCGCGTCCCGTCATCACCGGCGGCGTGCCGCCCCGGGTCGATGCCGGAGCCCGGCTCTCGGTCACGGCCGAGGGATCGGTGGCCTCCTTCGTCCTGATGCGGGCCGCGGCCGCGACCCACTCCACGGACAACGACCAGCGGCGGGTCCCGCTGGTGTCCACGGCCGCGGGCGGCGGCACCTACACGGTCTCCGTCCCGGCGGACAAGGGCGTGGTCCTGCCCGGCACCTACATGCTCTTCGCCCTGGACGCCCAGGGGGTGCCGAGCACCGCCCGCTTCGTCACCGTCGCCTGACGGTCCGGGCGGGGCGTCCCGCGGCGCGGGCCGCGGGGCGCCCCGCCGCGCGCGGACGGAGGGGAGGACCCGGTGGGGTCAGCTGAGCCTTGCCTGTGTGTGCGGGGTCAGGCGGAGGCGGGTGTGGAGGAGGAGGGGGCGGGGGCAGGGGTGGAGGTGGTGCGGCGGGCCAGGGCGTCGGAGGTGCGCACCGTGATGTAGAGGGACGCCACCAGGGTGAGGACGAGCAGGAGGCCCACCGTGAAGATGCTGCCGGTGGAGACGGCGGGCGGGCTGCCCGCCTCGGAGCGGGCGGAGCCGCTGAGGAACGGGACCACGGCCAGGACGGCGACGCCGAGGGCGACCTCGCCCCAGACGACCTTCGGGAAGTGCCGCAGGGTCAGGTGCACGAGCGAGGACGTGTCGTCCGCCGCGCGGGCCTTGGCGATGCGGGGCATCAGCCAGAACTGGTTGAGGCCGCCGGCCGCGACCATGCCGAGCACCAGCAGGATCTTGACCAGGAGGAAGAGTCCGTAGGTCGTCGTCCACAGCTGGCTGATGGCGCCGACGTGCTTCCAGCCCATCCACAGGCCCGAGGTGAGGACGGCGCCGACACAGACGAGGGCGACCAGCGAGAAGCGGCGCCAGACGTCGGCCCACATCAGGCCCGCGCCCTCGCCGAGTCGGCCGCGGGCGGTGGCGAGGGCCGCGAGGAAGGCCAGGCCGCCGATCCAGACCACGCCGCTGACGATGTGCACCTGGCCGAGGACGAGGTCGAGCACCTTGTCCGAGTCCTTGGGCGCGGTGGCCGGCACGGCCCCCACGAGCGTCACCGCGAGGCTCAGGGGCAGGGCGGTCAGGGCCAGCGCGTTCAGGTGCCGGCGGGCCCGGGGGAGGAACAGCGCCATCAAGGTCGCGGAGGTCAGGACCAGGAGGACGTTCTGCGCCGTGTAGATCGTGCCCTGGGCGACCCACGCGCCCTTGGCCGCCGGTGCGCCGAGGAAGTCGCCGATCCGCGCCGGTGAGAGGGCGTCGCCGAACGGCATGCCCTTTCCGGCCCGGGCGAGGCGTGCGGCGAGCTGGAAGTAGCCCGCGACGAGCAGGACGACCCCGGCCCAGGCGAGGTACCCCGCGGTTCTTCGTCCCATGACCTCGGCGTCGCCGTCCCGGGTCGAGGGCGCGCGGAGCGCGGGGCGTACGGACGTGGCGTAGGTGACGGTGGTACCGATCGCTCCCGTCAGGCCGATGAAGTACCCGGCCTTGGTCAGGACGCGCCACAGCGGAGGCGTGGTGTAGCCGGCCGAGGCGGCCATATGTAGGAGCTGCATAAAGGGAAGGCTAACCTAACCTCTCGAACGTGCCCCTGGGGCAAAGGGGACATGGTTGAACCTTTACTCATCTGGCGGAAGAGAGGGTTCCGGGGTCCTTTTCGGGTCTCGCTTGCTTCAAATGAGACATCTTTGTATCGTTTGGGACGAGTGAGGCTCGATTGGTGGAGGCGTGAGCGGTGAAGGAGCCGCGCCGGCCGACCCGTCGAGGTGCTCCTCCGTACCGGCCCGCACCACCACCCGCACCACCGTGAACGGAATCCCCATGCGCACCCGCACGCAGGACCCGCGCCGCTGGATCGTGCTCGCGATCCTCTCCGGCAGCCTCCTGCTCATCTCGATGGACACCACGATCCTCAACGTGGCCTTCCCCTCGCTCGTCGGCGACCTCCAGCCGGGGGCCGTCCAGCAGCTGTGGATCATCGACGTCTACGCGCTCGCGCTGTCCGGACTCCTGGTCACCGCGGGCGCCCTCGGCGACCGGTGGGGGCGCAAGCGGCTCCTCATGGTCGGCTTCGGCATCTTCGCCGTCGCCTCGCTCATCGCCGTCTTCTCCACCGAGGCCTGGCACGTCATCGCCGCCCGCGCGCTGCTCGGCGTCGGCGGCGCGGCGATCATGCCGTCCACCCTGTCGATCCTGCGCGGCGTCTTCACCGACGCCAAGGAGCGCGCCTTCGCCCTCGCCGTCTGGGCGGCGGTCTTCGGCGGCGGCATGGCCTTCGGGCCGGTCGTCGGCGGCCTGCTCGTGCAGGACTTCGGTTGGCACTCCGCCTTCCTCCTGAACCTTCCCGTCGCCGCGGTCATCGTCGCGGCCGGACTGCGCTACCTGCCCGAATCGCGCTCGCCCCGGGCCGCCGGACGATGGGACTGGTGGGGCGTCGGCCAGTCGATCGTCGGCATGCTCGCCCTCGCGGGCGGCATCAAGCAGCTGGGCAAGAGCGGTGTCGCGGAGCCGTTGCCCTGGGCGCTGCTCGTCCTCGCCGCCGTATCGCTGACCGTCTTCGTCCGACGGCAGCTGCGCGTGGACAACCCGCTGCTCCAGGTCCGGCTCTTCGCCAGGCCCGCCTTCAGCGTGGCCGCCACCGCGATCTTCCTGCCGATGGTGGGCATGGGCGCGATCCTGTTCCTGGTCACCCAGTGGTTCCAGTACGGCCAGGGGTACACGCCGCTGGAGGCCGGCCTGCGCCTGCTGCCCGCGCCGCTCGCCCTGATCGGCGCCTCGATGGTGGCCCCCGCCCTCATGCAGCGCTTCGCGATCCGGCACGTCCTCGGCGCCGCGCTGGTGGTGCTCGCCGCGGGCATGGCCCTGCCGTGGGGCCTCCAGCAGTTCTCGGACCTCGGCTACCCCGCCTTCGCCGCGGCCCTGACGGTCATGGGCCTGGGCGCGGGCCTCGCCACCACGGTCGCGTCGGTGACCCTGATGTCGTCGGCGCCCGCCGACGAGGTCTCCAGCGCGGCCGCCATCGAGGAGACCTGCTACGAACTCGGCTCGGCCATGGGCGTGGCCATCCTCGGCTCCACGGCCGCCGCGCTCTACCGGGCGAACCTTCCCGCGCTGGACCTGGACGGCTCGACGCTCGGCGCCGTACGGGCCTCCGTGGGCGAGGCCGCGCACGCCGCGGAGCGGCTCGGCGGCAGCGCCGGGCAGGCCCTGCTCGACGCCGCCTCACAGGCCTACACCCTGGCCATCACCCCGGCGTTCCTCCTGGCCGGTGGCCTCGCGGTGATCGCGGCCGTCACCACCTGGAAGCTGATCCCGCGAGACCTGCGGCCCACCGAGAACCACTAGGGCGTGTTTCGAAAGTAGCGCCGGGCGCCCGAAGGGCGCGGCTCGCGGCGTCTGGTGCCGTGCATCGCAAGGCGGAGGATCGCCCGCCTAC